>CASUON010000199.1 GCA_949457475.1 uncultured Lachnospiraceae bacterium | reverse complement strand
TTCTTGCATCCCGGAGCGGAACATCCGAACGGGCCTGCTGCCTGGTTCCGGCGTCCGGGATTTCCGGCGTCCGGGATACAAAAATATTCACAGTTTGTCGGAAAATAACCGATTGTATTTATAGTATATTCTGCATATCCCCTATGAAAAAGTAACGCTGTATGGCAAAAGATAGAAAAAGACAGTTGGCCATGCGGCAAATGTTTGATTCGATCATATAATAGAGGGACAGAGAACGTTTAAAATTGGAGTTGCAATGAAGGAATTAAAGCAAGGAGACAGAGGGGCTTTGGTACAGTATGTGCAGCTGGCGCTAACGCGCGCAGGCTATCCGGTGGATGTGGACGGTATTTTTGGCAAAGATACTTGCGCCGCACTTGGAAAGTTTGCGGGCGCCGAGCAGGAATGCCAAGTTACGCAGGCGCAGTGGCAGCTTTTGCTCCCGTATCTGAAAGGGTATACGCTGCACCGGGTAGAAGAAGGGGATACGTTTTGGCGGATTGCGTCCCGCTACCGTTCTACGATCCACCGTATGATGACGGCAAACCCGACGTTGGACCCTACGGCATTGCAGGCCGGGATGATGGTTGTTGTGCCGTTTGATTTTCCGCTTGTATCTGTAGAAGTAGACTATTCATCCTACTTGGTTGCGTGGATTTTGGAAGGGCTGCTCGTACGGTATCCGTTTTTGCGGGAGGAGCAGATTGGAAGCAGCGTAATGGGCAAGGAATTGACTGCGCTGCGTATTGGGGAAGGCGCAAGGCATGTTTTCTACAATGCGTCTTTTCATGCGAATGAATGGATTACAACGCCTGTACTTTTAAAATTTGCGGAAGATTATGCGCAGGCTTTTGCATCAGGGCAAACGGTCGGAGGGGTGCGTTCTTCCTGGCTGTACTACGGATTTACCCTGTCATTGGTGCAGCTGGTCAATCCGGACGGCGTGGACTTGGTAACGGGCGTTTTGAACGACGCAGCGTATTTTAAACAGGCAGAGGCCATTGCGCAGGATTACCCGCAGATTCCGTTTCCACAGGGATGGAAGGCAAATATCGACGGCGTGGACTTAAACTTGCAGTTTCCGGCGGGGTGGGAAAAAGCAAAAGAGATCAAGTTTTCCCAGGGGTACAAAACGCCCGCCCCAAGGGACTATGTAGGTGAAAAGCCGCTTACAGCTCCCGAAAGCAGGGCGGTCTACGAATATACGAAGAACAACGATTTTTCATTGATCTTGGCATACCATACCCAAGGAGAAGTCATTTACTGGAAATACCTGGATTATGAACCGGAAAATTCCTATCGCATCGCGCGGTATTTCGGAGAGGCCAGCGGCTATGCTGTGGAGCAGACGCCGCTTGTTTCCGGGTACGCAGGCTACAAAGACTGGTTTATCCAGGAGTATAACCGACCTGGGTATACGGTAGAAGCAGGGCGCGGGGAGAATCCGCTGCCGATGTCGCAGTTTCCAAAAATCTATGAAGCAAATATCGGTATTTTAACCGGCGGGATGACGCAGCTGGTATAGAATGCGGGGCAGCTTTCAAAGAGCGTTAAAGCCAATAACACCGTATGGATTGTCGGGATGACGCAGCTGGTATAGGGTGAGCGTTAAGCCAATAACACCGTATGGGTTTGTGGGATAACATAGCCGGCATAGAAACAGGAAACTGTCATAAGAGCGGAACTGTTATCAGAATTTGTGTATAAAAATAACTTGAAAGAATCCGTAAACAATATTAGAATATTAAAATAGAAAGAACTAAAAAATAAGCCTGCGGTGTTTTTATGCCGCGGGTTTCTGTTTCGAAGCTGCCAAACGGGGATATTTCGCGTGGAATATTCAAAAATTCTGTTTTTAAGCCCCAGCGCCTTCTCACGGCGGGGTGTACGGGACAGGCAGACGGGCAATGGCAGCGCATCTGGAAAGGAAGGTATGAAAATACTATGCTGGAACAAAAGAAAATTCAAAAAATGAGCCGGAGGGAATACTGCAGCTATGTACAGCAGCATTACAGCAACGACCCGCAGTGGGTACGCACCAGGCTGATTTCCAAATGGGACGAAGACAACAACAAGAAAAAAAACATGCAGCAGATAAATGGGCAGTAAGGAAAGGAGTGTACCGGTGGACAGAATAGCATCAGCAGAGCGAAACACAAAAGAGACGCAGATTGCCGTAACACTGAATCTGGATGGAACCGGGAAGAGCAGCCTGGATACCGGCGTCGGTTTTTTTGACCATATGCTGGACGGCTTTGCCAGGCATGGGTTGTTTGATTTGGACGTCCGCTGCCAAGGCGACCTTGCGGTGGACTGCCACCACAGTATTGAGGATACGGGCATTGTACTTGGCGGCGTGATCAAAAAAGCGCTGGGGGACAAAGCCGGAATCCGCCGTTATGGGCATGTCATCCTGCCGATGGATGAAGCGCTGGCCTTGTGCGCGCTGGATTTATCCGGCAGGCCGTATTTTGTGTATGACGCGCAGTTTTCTGGTGAAACATGCGGGGGCATGGATACACAGATGGCAAAGGAATTTTTCTACGCGGTCAGCTATGCGGCGGGCATGAACCTGCATATCAAGGTCTTTTATGGGGAAAATGACCACCATATTATGGAAGCGATGTTTAAGGCGTTTGGGAAAGCGTTGGATATGGCGGTTTCTTTAGATACGCGTATTGCGGGCGTCTTGTCTACCAAGGGCACCCTGCTATAGTTTTTTGCAACCCGTCTACACCGAATCAGATAGGTCAGAAAAAAGGATTTGGGCGCAGGGATTATGCGACGGCCCATGCGCAGTCCATACTGAATCAGATAGGTCAGAAAGAAGGAGCCGGATGAGATGAATATTATAAAACGCAGTGGGGCAGAGATGGCCTTCCATATCGACAAAATCAGCCAGGCGGTGTACCGTGCGAATATGAGCGTGCCTAAACAGGGGCGGCTGAACGACCTGCAGATTGCATTGATTTCTGAAAATGTAAAAGACATCTGTGAAAAAATGGGACGTGCTTTAAATGTAGAGGAAATCCAGGACCTGGTGGAAAATGAGATTATGAACCAGCGGGCGTTTGACGTGGCGAGAAATTATATTACATACCGCTATAAGCGCGCCCTGGTGCGCAAGTCAAACTCTACCGATGAACAGATCCTCAGTCTGATTGAATGCAACAATGAAGAGGTGATACAGGAAAATTCCAACAAGAACCCAACTGTGAATGCCGTGCAGCGGGACTATATGGCGGGCGAAGTCAGCAAAGATATTACAAGGAGGTTTCTGCTGCCAGAAGATATCGTAAAGGCGCATGAAGAGGGGCTGATC
This sequence comes from uncultured Lachnospiraceae bacterium, assembly GCA_949457475.1. Classification (GTDB taxonomy): domain Bacteria; phylum Bacillota; class Clostridia; order Lachnospirales; family Lachnospiraceae; genus Eubacterium_J. Next base: position 3,196 of record CASUON010000199.1, on the reverse strand, counting down.
CATTTCCACGACGCGGATTATTTCGCCCAGCATATGCACAACTGCTGCCTGGTCAATCTGGAGGATATGCTGCAAAACGGGACTGTTATCAGCGAAACGCTCATCGAGCCGCCAAAGAGCTTTATGACTGCGTGCAACGTAGCGACGCAGAGCATCGCCCAGATTGCCAGCGCGCAGTACGGCGGGCAGAGCATCTCGATGTCCCACTTAGCGCCGTTTGTGCAGGTCAGCCGGGAAAAGTACAGGCGCAAAGTCCGCGACGAATTTACCGGGCAGGACATAGCGCTGGACGAACAGGATATCAACGCGATCGCGGAAAAAAGGCTGCGCGATGAGATCAAACAGGGCATCCAGATGATCCAATACCAGGTCATTTCCCTGATGACGACAAATGGCCAGGCGCCGTTTGTCACGATATTTATGTACCTGGATGAAGTAGAAGAGGGGCAGACAAGGGACGACCTGGCGCTTTGCATCGAAGAAATGCTTTATCAAAGGATTCAGGGGGTGAAAAACGAAGCCGGGACTTATATTACGCCCGCGTTTCCGAAACTGGTCTATGTCCTGGAAGAGGACAATATACAAGAAGGCAGCAAATACTATTATCTGACAAAAATCGCCGCGCAGTGTACGGCAAAGCGCATGGTGCCGGACTATATTTCCGAAAAGATTATGAAGCGTCTAAAACAGGGAAACTGCTATACGTGCATGGGGTGCCGTTCTTTTTTAACGGTATACAAAAACAGGCAGAACGATTACCAATTTTACGGCCGCTTCAACCAAGGCGTAGTTACGTTAAACCTGGTGGATATCGCGTGTTCCTCCGGCGGGGACCAGGAGCAGTTTTGGAAAATCTTTGACGAGCGGCTCGCGCTGTGCAAACGCGCTTTGATGTGCCGCCACGAACGGTTGAAGGGGACTCCTTCGGATGTGGCGCCGATTTTATGGCAGCATGGTGCGCTGGCACGCCTGAAAAAAGGCGAGACGATTGACCGGCTGCTTTACGGCGGCTATTCCACCATCTCCTTAGGGTACGCAGGGCTGTGCGAATGCACTAGGTATATGACCGGCAGCCCGCATACCGACCCGAAAGCGAAGCCTTTCGCGCTTGCGGTTATGCAGCGCCTAAACGACGCGTGCGCGAAATGGAGGGAAGAGGAAAATATTGATTTTTCCGTCTACGGGACGCCGTTGGAATCTACGACTTATAAATTTGCGGCATGCTTGCAAAAGCGATTTGGCAGGATCGCGGGCGTGACCGACAAAAATTATATTACGAACAGCTACCATGTACATGTAACGGAAGAGATCGACGCGTTTACAAAACTAAAATTTGAAGCGGAGTTTCAAAACCTGTCGCCGGGCGGGGCGATCAGCTATGTGGAAGTGCCGGATATGCGGAATAACCTGGACGCGGTGCTAACGGTTATGAAATTTATCTATGACCACATTATGTATGCGGAGCTGAATACAAAGAGCGACTACTGCCAGGTATGCGGATTCGATGGCGAGATACGCGTCGTAGACGACGGGCAGGGCAAGCTGGTCTGGGAATGCCCGAACTGCAAAAACCGTGACCAGGCCAGGATGAATGTCGCAAGGCGTACTTGCGGCTATATTGGAACGCAGTTTTGGAACCAGGGCCGTACGCAGGAGATCAAAGAGCGCGTGCTGCATCTGTAACTGGATAAGGAAACATAAATTTTCCGGATGACTTGCATCCGGAAAATTTATGTTAGAATTTATTCTAAGGATTTAAGGATTTTATGATTTAATGATCTAATCTTTGCGGTGTTCATAATCAATCGCTTCTTTCCCTTCATGGGAACGTTTGGTCAGCGTATGTCGTATGACAGTCCCTTTTTTCAAATAACACCAAGAATAGCCGTCAACCGCTTCGCATGTATAGATGCCGATAAATGCCGGGTCTGTTTCCGGTTCTTTGAGCAGGTCTGTGCCGCGCAGCTGGTACTGTACGCCGTTTTCCGCGTAAAACGCATAGGCAGCATTTAGATAATGAGCGGTATTTTCATCCGTTGTCTTAAATGTCTCTTCTTTAATCTGGTATTCGGTTGCAAAATCTGCAGCGAGTATCTGTGTCCCTTTCATAGAAGACAAGATATAGAGGAGGGCGGATACGAGTACGCCGGCAAAAATGACCGAGAAAATCAAAATGCCGTTCTCTTTTCCCGCTAGGAATTTCCGGACAAACAAAAAAATAACAAGAATAAACGTAATGGACGCAATCACAGTGATCCATAAATAAATATTCATAATGAGTATGCTCCTTAGTGCGTAAAATAGGCGTGTAATTTTAAAACTAGGGACATAACGATTCCAAAAACGGGCTTGGAACGTAAACACACCCTGTTTGTTATTATAATACATTTTTGTGTACATGAAAAGTATAAATTTTTCCAATTTGCCATTTTCTATTGACATTAAGTTATCATATATGATAACTTTTATATGCGGATGGAAATAAAATACGTTATTTTGGCGTTGTGTTATGCCAGCGACTTTATGCCGATATTATCCACAGAATAATTTTTTCTATGCAGACGTTGCGTTATGTCAGTAGAAATCCGAATGAAATAATAGGCAGTGTTCGAAATCGACTGTCTGCAAGTAATGGTAGTTTGCTTATAGCGCCTGGTTGGATATGGATATCTAATAAAATTATTCAATAAGGATTTTTTAATTAATATTTAATAAATATAAATTTAATAATATTTATTTAGTTGAAATTGCAAAGCATAAAAGATATTTTTAAAATCAATTATATTTTAAATTGGAGGTGGATTAAGAAAAATAAAAATTAAGAAATCAAATGAAGAGTTGAAGGAAAAATTATAAATGAAAGAAAATAAAAAAAGTAAGGCGGAAAGGTTCAAGGATGGAAGAGGATAAGCTGGCACCCAGGCTGGAAGTAATCAGCCAGATTAAGCAAGTCCGCAAAGAACAGCATATTACGCAGGAGGTTTTGGCGCAGCGCGCCGGAACGAAGAAGTCTAATATTTCCAGGCTTGAGAGCGGGAAATATAATCCCAGCTTGGATTTCCTTGTACGCGTTGCGGGCTGTCTGGGAAAAAGGCTGCATATTTGGATAGAATAGTTGCAAATATGGCTGCATATTTGGATGATAGTGTAACTTTACTTGGGGAATTTTTCAAAAAAATAATAGGGAACACCCGTT
>CASUON010000198.1 GCA_949457475.1 uncultured Lachnospiraceae bacterium | reverse complement strand
ACAACCGTCGGATTGTCCGGGCACAAATCCATTCCGCTGTACGGTTCGTTGCAGGCGCACCGCTTTGCCTACGACGTCGTATATACGAACAAGATGTCTTCCGGCGCATACCGTGGATATGGCGCAACGCAAGGTATATTTGCGCTCGAGACCGCCGTCAACGAACTTGCGGGCAGGCTGCAAGTCGACCCGGTGCATCTGCGCTTAAAAAATATCTTGCGCGAAGGGCAGTACATGCCGGCCTATTTTGGGGAAACGGCAAATAGTTGCGCTTTAGATCGGTGTCTGTTGCGCGCCGCGGAAATGATCGGCTGGAAAGAAAAATACCCGTGCCGGGTCATGGATAACGGCAAGGTGCGCAGTGTAGGAATTGCGCTAGGGATGCAAGGGTCGTGCATTTCAAACGTAGACGTAGGCTCGGCGTCCATAAAATTAAACGAAGACGGGACTTATGTGCTGTCCATCGCCGCGTCGGATATGGGCACCGGTTGCGATACGATCCTGGCCCAGATGGCGGCGGAATGTCTAAACTGCCCGGTGGAGCAGATTGCGGTTTCCGGTGCGGATACGGATACATCGCCGTATGATACGGGGTCTTACGCTTCAAGTACGACTTATATTACAGGCACGGCGGTACAGCGCGCCTGCGGCAGCTTGCAGCAGAGGATCCGCGTCCAGGCGGCAAAACTGTTAGGATGCGCGGCGGAGGAACTGGAGTTTGACGGGCAGCTGGCAGTAAATCCGCAGACGAAAAAGACCATTACTCTGGAGCAGATTGGCGCAAGCGCGATGAACGGCAGCGACAACGCCCTGCAAGCCGTAGAGAGCTACAGTTCCCCGGTTTCCCCGCCTCCGTATATGGCAGGCGCCGTAGAGATCGAGCTAGATAAAGAGACCGGGCAGGTAGAAGTATTAGAATTTGTGGCGGTCGTAGACTGCGGGACTGTTATCAACCCGAACTTGGCGAGGGTACAAACGGAAGGTGGCATTGTACAAGGCATCGGCATGGCGTTATATGAAGATATCCAGTACACGGACAAAGGGCAGGTATTAAATAATTCGCTGATGCAGTACAAAATCCCGACAAGGCTGGATGTCGGAAAGCTGCGGGTGGAATTTGAAAGTAGTTATGAGCCGACCGGGCCGTTCGGGGCAAAATCAATCGGCGAAGTCGTAATCAACACGCCGGCGCCCGCGATCGCCCACGCAGTCGCGAACGCGACTGGGCTGTGGTTCCGTGAGCTGCCAATTACAAGCGAAAAGATCGCGATGGGGCTGTTGGAAGGGCAATGAACAAAGATATGGAATATTTGGCGGCAGCCAGCCAGAATCGCCAGCTGCCAGCTGCTGAAAGCGCCTTATGAACGTATGTATTGTATATCTGGCAGCAGGCAACAGCACCCGCTTTGGGACAAACAAGCTATTGTATCCGTTTTGCGGAAAACCGCTGTACCGCCACCTGCTCGAACGGCTAAAGGCAATCTGCGCGCGCCATTCAGACTGGGAAATACTGCTGGTGACGCAGCATGAAAAAATATATGACCTGGAAAATCCAGGAATACGTACGGTATTCTGCACGGACAGCCGAAAAGGGGTTTCTTATACAATCCGTGCGGCGTTAGACGTAGCGGGCGCCGCGCAGGCATGTGCGTTTTTTGTCGCCGACCAGCCGTTTTTTTCCGAAGAAAGCGCGGAGGCGTTTTTGACAACGATGGAGCAGGTGCGCGCGCCGCTTGGATGCGTCTCATGCGGAGGCAGGCCGGGGAACCCGGCGTGGTTTACCCGAGATTATTTTGCAGAATTAATGGCGTTGGACGGCGACAGGGGCGGGCGGGAAATTTTAAAGAAGCATTGGAAAGAAACGGTTGCTTTTCCAATTTCTGGCAACTGGCAGCTTTGGGATATTGATACGGCGGAGGATATTTTATTCCAGCGATGAACTAAATTTCATTACTTTTATGATGTTTTATTAATGATTTTAATGAATTTGATAACTTAGATAGAATAAGGAAACTCATATGGTCGCATTTTACGAGCAATTGGAAAAAATACTGGAAACAGGAAAAGGCGATAGTAAGGTAATGGCAGTTACTGTGCTTACCGGAAATTTGTTCGGTGAAAAAGCGCTGGTCTATGCAAACCAGTTGCTATGGACGTCTAAAGAAGATGCGTTTTTTGCGCGATATATAACGCAGTTGGAACAGGCTGCGTGCAGCGGCGTTTGTATCGTCGGGGGCGAACGGCTTTATTTCGAGCTTGTGCAAAAGGAAAAACAGATTGTGATCTGCGGGGGCGGGCATGTCTCACTCCCGTTGATTCGTATGGGGCGTATGATCGGGTGTGAAGTTACCGTATTAGAAGACCGGCAGGAATTCGCCGCCCGCGCTGAGCAAGCAGGCGCTTCGCATGTCATTTGCGCCCCGTTTAAAGAAGGGCTTGCGCACATTTGCGGGGATCCGGGCACTTTTTTTGTCATTGTAACAAGGGGGCACCAGTACGACGCGATCTGCTTAGAGCAGATCGTAAAAAAACCACATGCGTATATCGGCATGATCGGAAGTAAAAACCGTACGGCTGCGGTAAGAGCCGCCGTCAAAAAAACAGGCGCGCCTGCGGATGCCGTTGACAGGGTTTATGCGCCGATCGGGCTTTCTATCGGCGCCCAGACGCCGGAGGAGATCGCGGTAGCGATTATTGCGCAGATTATCAGCGTCAAAAACAGTGGAAAAGAAACCGGCGGCTATCCGAAAGCGATCCGCCAAGCAATCCTATCGGAAACCGGCGGTAAAGTATCCGGCGACTGCCAAAAAGTCCTGGCTACGATTATTTCCCGCTCTGGTTCTGCGCCAAGGGGCGTTGGGACAAAAATGCTTGTGCGCGCGGATGGCACTTGCATTGGGACGCTCGGCGGCGGGGTTGCAGAAGCCAGGATACGCGGCGAAGCGCTGGACATGTTGCAAAGCGGCAGTGCGAAACACGCGGCTTTATGCCAGGTCGACTTGACCGCGGCAGTGGCGCAGGCAGACGGAATGATCTGTGGCGGTTCGCTGGAAGTGCTGCTGGAGGTTGTGTAGCCCGGAAACGGAATGGGCGGGTAATAGCCTAAGGCAGCGGAGGAGGATGGGTCAAAAAATAAGGTTAGAGATAAGATTAAGTGTGGTAGGAGATATGTTATGGAAAAGGAGCTTGTATTTTGCAAAGGCGGGGGCTGTACGGCCAAGCTTGGGGCAGGCGTGCTGGCGCACATACTGGACCGGCTGCCCCGGGGGGTGGCAGATGAAAATCTGCTGGTCGGCTTTGACAGCAGGGACGATGCCGCCGTTTACCGGATCACAGATGACACTGCATTTGTACAGACGCTTGACTTTTTTCCGCCTATGGTGGACGACCCGTATTTGTTTGGGCAGATTGCGGCTGCAAACGCGCTTAGCGATGTATACGCAATGGGCGGGGATGTAAAGACCGCGTTAAATATCGTCTGTTTTCCGGAAGATATGGATTTGAATTTATTAGGGGAAATATTGCGCGGCGGATGCGAAAAAGTCGCGGAGGCGGGCGGCGTCCTAGCCGGCGGGCATTCGATCGTGGACGACAGTGTAAAATACGGCCTTTCTGTGACCGGGACGGTGCACCCGGATAATATTTATGCGAATGATACGGGAAAGCCGGGCGACGCACTGCTTTTGACAAAAAAGCTGGGCGTTGGCATTATCTGTACGGCAAACCGGATACAAGAAGCATCCGATGCCGCCATGCAAGAAGCGCTGGCTTCGATGACCGCATTAAATAAACGCGCGTCTGAGATCAGCCGCGGCTATGCGGTCCACGCATGTACCGATGTGACTGGATTTGGTTTTTTGGGGCATTTACACGAGATGATGGGCGGACGTTATTCGTGTGAAGTTTATGCGCGGCAGGTACCGGTAATGGAAGAGGCGCTGCATTACGCGGACGAATTTTTCCTGACCGCGGCGGGGCAGAAGAACCGCAACCATTTACAGAAGTATGTACAGTTTGCGCAGGTTCCGTTTGCAATGGAAGAGGTGCTGTTTGACCCGCAGACTTCGGGCGGGCTGTTATTTGCGCTGCCGCCAGACCAGGCGAAAAGCTTGCAGGCGCAGCTTCGCTCGGAAGGCCATTTGGCTGAAATTACAGGCAGGATCACGGAAAAACAGGAAACCGAAATTTATGTCTATGGCGGCTGGTGAAGGAAATGAGAAAACAGGAACGAAAATTGATAATAACGTTTGATACAACCGCCGATGCGATGGCCATGGAACAGTTCTGCCATGAGCGCGGCCTGCCCGGCAGGCTGATCCCGGTGCCGCGGGATATATCCGCCGGCTGCGGACTTGCATGGTGCGCGGCTGTTGAATTCCGTGAAGCGCTGGAAAAACAGCTGCACAACGCAGGCATACGGGTATCCGCGATGCAGGAGTGTATGGTTTAGCGTATGCGTAAATATGCGTATTGGTACCTCTGCGGTGCGGGAATACATCGTTTGGCATGGGCGGCTCAGGAAATCAGTTGCGCTGTCTGCCGCCAGGCTTTCCTGCGTATGAGAATTTTACATGATACTACGACTTGGGGATCGAATAACATGATATATTTTGATAATGCGGCTACTACCATGAAAAAGCCGGAATCCGTCATACAGGCAGTGGCGCAGGCAATGTCTTCTTTTGGAAATGCCGGGCGCGGCGCGCATGCGGCTACGTTGGACGCGTCCCGTACTATTTTTTCCGCCAGAAAGAAGCTGGCGGAGTTTTTTCATGCTGAAAGTCCGAACCGGATGGTATTTTGTGCAAATGCGACGGAAGGGCTGAATATCGCGATCAAAAGCATATTGCAAAAGGGCGGCCATGTGGTTACGACGCAGCTAGAGCACAATAGCGTCTTGCGCCCGCTGTATGAAATGGAAGAAGCGGGCGCGTCGCTGTCCGTGATTGCCAGCGACGCGGACGGATGTATCCAGGAGTCGGACTTTGAGCGGGAAATACGCCCGCATACGCGGGCTATCATCTGCACGCATGCTTCAAACCTGACCGGGAACCTTGTGGATATCCAAAAGGCCGGGGAGATCGCCCGCCGCCACCAGCTGCTGTTTTGCGTAGACGCTTCGCAGACAGCCGGCGTCTTTCCGATCGACGTGCAAAAAATGCAGATTGATATCCTTGTGTTTACCGGTCATAAAGGCCTGTTGGGGCCGCAGGGGACGGGCGGGATGTACGTGGGCGCCCGGGCGGCGTTGCGCCCGTTAAAGACCGGCGGCAGCGGCATATTATCTTATGAGAAAAAGCATCCGTCGCAGCTGCCGGAGGCGCTAGAAGCAGGCACGTTAAACGGGCATGGGATCGCCGGGCTTTGCGCCGCGTTGGACTATCTGCAAGAAACGGGCGTGGACGCCATTCGAAATAAGGAGCTGGCCTTGGCGCGGCAGTTTTACGAAGGCGTAACACAGATTCCGGGTATCCGCGTTTACGGGGATTTCCACACGTGGGAACGCTGCCCGATTGTAGCGTTGAACTTGCGGGATACGGATTCTTCCCGGGTAAGCGATGAACTGTTTACGACGTATGGGATTGCTACGCGACCAGGCGCCCATTGCGCGCCGCTGATGCACCAGGCGCTTGGAACTGTTTCGCAGGGCGCCGTCCGCTTTAGCTTTTCACATTTTAATACGGCGCGGGAAGTTGCGTACGCATTGTCTGCGCTGCGGAAGCTGGCGGAGGAGTAACGCGCAACTCACGGAACATTTTTCATACACGCTTTGGACTTTTCCTAACGTTTATCAAAAGCAGACGATTAAAAGGCGGACGATTATATGAAAAATAAGAAAAATGAAAGAGGTACGGAAGAATGGAAAAACGAATCATAGATGCACGGGGGCTTGCCTGCCCACTGCCGGTTGTGAATGCCAAAAAAGCGGTCGGGGAACTGGCCGGGGGCGGCGTCCTTACGGTATTGGCGGATAATGAGATCGCGATGCAAAACCTATTGAAGTTTGCCGCGCAAAAAGGGCTGGAGGCAACCGGCAAAAAGAAGGCGGACAAAGAGTTTGAGGTAGTTATTTCAGTCCCGCAGGCCCAGGATTTCGAACCGGCTAGTTCATCTAAAATGGAAGACGGGGCTCCGGTACAAGAAGCAAACGCTGCCTGCTGCCCGGACAGCCGCAGAAAAGGCGTTGTTGTAGCGTTTGGCTCAAATGAAATGGGAAACGGGGAAGAAGCGTTGGGCCGCGCGCTGGTAAAAGCTTTTATTTTTGCGCTGACCAAGCAGGACATGCTGCCGGAAACCATTTTATGTTACAATTCCGGCGCGTTTTTGACATGCGCCGGCTCTGAATCACTGGAAGACTTCCGCACGCTGGAGGCAGAAGGCGTGCAGATTATGACATGCGGCACCTGCCTGGATTTTTATGGACTTAAAGAAAAGCTGGAAGTTGGAACTGTGACGAATATGTATGATATCGTAGAGACGCTGGAGCGGGCGTCATTGGTAATACGCCCGTAGTGCCAGGGCAGGCGTCATCGAGATATGCCTGTAGCTCTAGAGCGGGCGTCATCGAGATATGCCCG
>CASUON010000197.1 GCA_949457475.1 uncultured Lachnospiraceae bacterium | reverse complement strand
CTATCGGGTACGTTGCCTAGATGACCTGTCCACAGGCAGGACGCAGAATGTTGAGCTATTTCGCCAAAACCACCGTTATGAATTTATAAAAGGGGATATCAAACATTTTGATACTTGCATGCGGGCGTGCCAGGACGTCGATTTTGTCCTGCACCAGGCAGCCTGGGGCTCCGTCCCGCGTTCTATAGAGCTGCCGTTGTTTTATTGCGCGAATAATATCGCCGGTACGGTAAACATGCTAGAAGCCGCCAGGCAGCGGAATGTGAAAAAGTTTGTATATGCCTCGAGCTCTTCGGTCTACGGCGATGGGGCGGCCCTTCCGAAACGGGAAGGCCGGGAAGGGAACCTGCTTTCGCCATATGCGGTATCCAAGCGGGCGGATGAGGAATGGGCGAAACAATATACGATGCATTACGGGCTGGATACCTATGGCCTTCGATATTTTAATGTGTTCGGCCGCAGGCAGGACCCGGACGGCGCCTATGCGGCGGTCATCCCGCGGTTTATCAAACAATTGTTAAACGGCGAGGCGCCGACGATTTATGGCGACGGCAGGCAGAGCCGGGATTTTACTTATATTGAAAATGTAATTGACGCGAATCTTAAAGCCTGCCTGGCGGGCCATGAAGCGGCAGGGGATGTGTATAACATCGCGTATGGCGGGCGCGAATATCTGATCGATATTTACAACGCCCTGGCAGACGTGCTTGGCGTCAGCATAGAGCCGCGCTTCGGGCCCGGCCGGGCGGGCGATATCAGGCACAGCCATGCGGATATCAGCAAAGCGCGGGAAATGCTTGGCTATGAAGCCGGCTGGAGTTTTGCGCGCGGCATGCAAGACGCAGTGCAGTGGTACAGGGAGAATTTGTAATGGGCGTAGAGCAGATGGTCAATTATCAGTTGAATAAAGCACCAAGGCTGAAAAAGGTGGTAAAAAGGGTTTACCAGCGGTCTATGTACGCTGTTTCGCCGAAGGTCAGATATGAAGGGAAACTTGCGCGGGTCTCGCCAAATGAGAAAAACCGCGAGTTTTTCTTTGGCTATTACGACAAATCCCCCTGGGACAGTTCCGACCGCTACCTGCTTTGCGTAAGCGCGCGCGATACCTGGTCGCAGCCAAGCCCCAGGGAGACGGCGGATATCTTGCTGATTGATACGAAGCTGCCGCGGGCGCATGCGGGCCGGGTAAAAAAGATTGCGCAAACAAGCGCGTGGAACGTGCAGCAGTCGTGTATGCTGCAGTGGCTTGGGCCGGATTTTTCCTCCCGGGTGCTTTACAACGACTGCCGCAACGGGCAGTATGTCTCGGTGGTGCTGGATATCCAGAGCGGGAAGGAACGGGTCGTCCCCGCTGCTGTGTATACCGTAGCGGGGGATGGAAAGACGGCGTTGACGCTTGATTTTTCCCGCCTGTATAACCTCCGTCCCGGCTATGGCTATTATAATGTCCCGGAGGCGACGGAAGGGGTTGCGCTCCCGGACGCTACGGCGGTCTGGAAGGTAGACCTGGAGCGCGGGGAAGTGTCCGGTCTGCTTACCTACAAGGATTTCGCGCGGTTTCAGCCGCGCCCGGAGATGCTCCGGCCCGGCGCGGTGCATAAAGTAAACCATTTAATGCTCAGCCCGGACGGCAAGCGCTTTGCGGTGCTATACCGCTGGTTTGTGGGGCGGAGGAAATATACGCGGCTGCTTACCTGCAATGTGGACGGAACCGGCCTGTATAACCTTTCCGACGACGATATGGTCAGCCACTGCTGCTGGAAGGATGAGAAGACAATCCTGGCGTTTGCGAATAAAAAGGATGGCGGGCCGGGATATTACCTGATGGAGGACCGGTCGCAGGCGTATGTGCGCTGCTGGCCGCAGATTGCGGGCGACGGGCATCCGAGCTATTCGCCGGATCGGGAATGGGTGGTATTTGATTCCTATCCAGACAGGGCCAGGATGCAGGAAGTCAGGATTGCTAAGGATACGGATGTGCAAGGCAGGAGCGTGAAAGTGCTCGCCCGCGTGTTTTCGCCGTTTCGGTATGATAACGATACGCGCTGCGATTTGCATCCGCGTTGGAACCATGCCGGGGATCGCGTTTGTTTTGACGGGGTGTTTGAGGGGCGTAGGGGGATGTATACCGTTTCTGTGGATCATAGCTGTAATCGTGTTGCTGAAACGGAACGAAAAAAACGGATAGGTGGGATGCCTGCTGTTTCTATCGGACATAACGATAACCGCAGCTACAGCACACAAAAGCTTGTAACGAAACATAGCGTGAAGTATTCGGTAATTACTCCGGCCTATAATTCATTCCATTTAATGAGGCGGTATTTTAGGTCGCTGGAAAGCCAGACGTATGATAATTTCGAGGTCATTATCGTGGATGACGGTTCTGACGATGGCACTTATGAAAAATTAAGGCGCTATGCGCAATCTTCCAATCTTGCCCTATCCGTTTACCGGACAAAAGAAAACCTTGGCCCGGGAAATGCACGCAATATCGGGATGGAGCATGCGCGCGGGGAGTGGGTGACCTTTATTGACAGCGACGACTGGGTTGCAAAGGAATTTTTCCAGGAGATTGATCACGTGCTGTCGCATACAGACGCTGGATGCGTGATATTTGACTATTATGTGACGGACGGTAGGAAGAAAAAGGCTTGTGCGTCCATGTACAAAGCCAAAGAAGGCATGGTATCTCTTTCCGACTGTATGATTTATACAAGAAATCATACAGTCGGAAAGGTTTACAACCTTTCCGAATGCAGGAAGAAGGGTATTACGTTCCCATGCCTGCGCAAAGGCGAGGATGTCGCTTTTGTAATGCGTGCGGTAGAAGCCTGCGCAAGGCCCTATTATAGGAACAAGCCTTTGTATTATTATTTGCAGCGGGATCGTTCTTTATCTAATAAGGCGGGGCTGGACGAAACAGATGTCGTGAAGGCGTTTGAGATACTGGAACAGACGCTCGGCGACAGGTATGAGGCGCAACTAGCAGAAAAATCGGTCAGCGACCTGCTCTATGGCGTAGTCCTAATTATGTGCAAAAGCAGGAAACAGCGTGGGGAAATTTTGGCATATATCGACCGGTATGAGCGGAAATACCCATGTTGGCATAGCAGTAATATGATCCGGCATTTAGGGAGATACAAGCGGATTTTTTTATGGTTTGTAAAGAAACGGCGGGTACTGGCGCTAAGGTGCCTGGCAGCGTTGCATAGCTTTTTGTTGTCCGCCGCGTCCTTAGGCATGCATAGGCCATAAGGCAGAACAGGAATTTGAAGCGGAAGGGCGCTGGCTTATGGCATGCATAGGCCATGAAGCAGAACAGGAATTTGAAGCGGAAGGGGCAGTTGTGCCTTATGGCATGCATAGGCCATGAAGCAGAACAGGAATTTGAAGCGGAAGGGCGCTGCCTTTTGGGCATGCAAGAGCCGTCGGAATGGAAAGAAGGTGGTATGGCAGATGGTGGTAGACAGTAAAAAGATTTTTATGGAACTTTTTCTTTTTCTTGTGGTGTTCGCCCCGCCGGTCTTTCATTTTAATATTATCTTTGTATTATCGCTAATTTCTGTTATGGGAATTGCTGCAAGACGGAAACGCACGCTGACGCTAAGGGGCGGGTGGAGCCTGCCGCTAGTAGCCTGTTCGCTTGTGTATATACTTGCCGTAGTGGCTATGGGGGAACTGTTTGGGGATGCGAGCTTGGAATGGAACAGGCTGGTATTCGTCTACCAGCTTTTTGTGCTGATACCATTGCAGTTTCTATGCGCCTATTACGTGGATATTTATGCAAAGGAAAACAGGCTTTCTTTTGACGGCGTAGCAGACCTTTGCATTATGGCTGGGGTTATGCAGAGCGTCCTTGTGGTTCTTTCTTATCTGTTTCCTGCGGTGCAGTCCTTTTTTCTGAACCTAATGATCTACCGTGGCAACAAAACCGTGTATGAAAACATCGGGATTTCTAGCTACCGTTCCTACGGGTTTGCGGATACTTTATTAGATACTTTTGGATATGGGATGGGGATCCTTGCCGGGTGCTGCCTGCTGAAGGAAAAGCAGAGCGCGTTTTCCCTATTTTCTATGGCGGCTATCCTGTTTTCGGTGGCGGTCAATTCCAGGACGGGGATCGCGGTCTTTTTCGTAGCCCTATTTGTGAAGATGGTCTGCAACTGGAGGTCGTATTTGCAAAATGGCAGGTGCATGGTCAAATTGTGTGCAGGCGGGGTCTTGCTTGTAGTAGTGGGAATAGCCTTTGTACATTCCAAGATGTTTGAATCCCAGACCGTCCAATGGATCACGGCGGGTTTTGAAAGCGTTTGGAGTTTTTTTACAGGCAGGAAGATGCAGTACCGCCTTGGCTCAATGCAAAATTCACTGTTTGGCAAAGATATGTGGGCCGTGCCGGAGCGTACCGTGTCGCTTTTGTTTGGCGAGGGGCATAGTATTTTTGGGACGAAGGACGCGCTGGGCGTCCAGTCGGACGTGGGATATATCAATTATATTTGGGTATGCGGCATAATTGGGACGGCGCTTTTTCTGTTAGCAATTGGCATGGTCTTTTTCAGATGCTGTAGGGAAAGCCGCACAAAATATGAAAAACAGGTTATGTTATTTCTTGCTTTTTCGTTTTTCCTTGTATTTATAAAGGGAAATGTGCTGACGCATACCGCCGGGACGTTTCTTACAATTTTATGTATCGTCTATATTTACCGCGGCAGGAATCAAAATCGAAACTGGAAGAAAAGCAGGAATCAGCTGACGCGGACGGAGGGCAGCAGATGGATATAAGCATAGCTTTTATTACGCAAAACAGGAAGGAAGAGCTAAAAAGGGCGATCATATCCTGTATGCCTGGACTTCCAGCCAGGCATGAGTTTATTTTTGTCGACAATGGTTCTACGGACGGTACGCGGGAAATGATAAAATCCATGCTTGAGGGGAAACACCGGTATGTATACCGGTATAACGCGTCCAACCTTGGGGTTGCCGGGGCCAGGAATCAGGCGTTTCGCATGTCGTCGGGGAAGTACGTATTTTTTCTCGATGACGACGCGGTGGTAGCGTCGGAAAATTTTTGGCTGCATTTAATCTCCTTTATGGAAAGGCATGGCAATGTCGTAGCAGCAAGCGTCGATATCCAGGAGCCTTTGTGCGGGACAGATTTAAACTGTAGATATAAGCACCGGGCCGGAAACATTATGGAGATTGTTTCTTTTTGCGGGTGCGCGCATATCTTAAGGGCTGCGTTTTATAAAAAATTTCCAAGGCTGTATCCCAATAGGCTGATGTTTGGCTCGGAAGAATTTTACGCGTCCAACCTTGCGTGGAAGGAGCGTCGCTGCGTAGCCGAATACCGCAAGATAAAAGTAGCGCATTATCCCAGCAAAAGAAATAGGCATAGGGGCAAAGACCGGGATTTAGACCTGATCGTGAACCAGTATATTATAAAGAAATTAAATTATCCGGTTATCACCCAGCCGTTGGTCTGGCTTGCATACATGTTTCATAAGTGGCATAACGGGTTTGTAGGCAAAAGGTGGTCGCAAGAAGTGGAAAAAAGAATTGCAGAGCGCTACAGGCGCGAAGATACGGCGAGAATGAGTTTTTTTGTATGGATGTCGTTAATAAAAAAGTTTGGATGGAAAATGATTTAGTATTCTGACAATTCCTTAGGTGCAGGTGGTCACATGAGAAAAGAAAATATTTATGCTTTATACCTCTATATGATTGGAGGGTTTGGGGGTGCGGAGCGCAGGCTTTTAAGGGCATATAACCGTATTTCCGAGGAAAAGAAGGTGGATTTGGTCATTCGGGGGATGTCAAAATGCGATTTTGCAAAGTGCTGCAAAACCGGGGACATAGATACCAGCAATTTCCGTAGAATTGTGTGCTTTCAAAGGGACAAGGCATCCGATTTCAAATGCGTATGCTTTCTGATGAAGCAGAGGTATGCGGTCGTCCATTTTTTTGATTATTCGCATGTATATCTGGTATTGGCTTTTCTGTCGCCTATGTTTGGCGTACGGACGTTGTGCACGATCGCTGATTATGAGATCGTCCAGTCGCTAAAACGCAAAGATGACAGAAAACTCTATGCGCTGCTAAAACGGGTGAGCTGGGTAGACCTTTTATATGCTTCGGGCCGCCGCTATGTGGCGCGGGTATGCCGCGGCAAAGTCAGCGTTACGCCGGGTACTTTTACGGATCTGGAAGTATTTGTGCCTGCGGAAAAAAAGAATATCATCCTGTTCGCCGCGGCAAGGCTTATGAAGGATAAAAACCCCGGGCTGCTCATAGACGCGTGCCGGCTATGTAAGGATGGGCTGAGTTCCTACGGTTACAGCGTCTATATTTTGGGAAAAGATTATGAGGAAGAAGCCATAAAAAAGAACGTGGAGGCATATGGATTGGGCGATATCGTAAAGATGCCCGGATATCAGCAAAGCAGCGATTATTTCCCGGCAGCCAAAGTATTTACATCCTTGCAAAAATATGAAAATTATCCGTCGCAGAGCCTGGCCGAAGCGTATGCGTCCGGCTGCTATGTCATTGCCACGGATGTAGGAGAGACAAGGAGGATCGTGGACAAAGGCTGTTCTGCGTT
>CASUON010000196.1 GCA_949457475.1 uncultured Lachnospiraceae bacterium | reverse complement strand
CTTCCTCAAACCATCCATTAAATTCCAAAACATCGACCGGCGTACGGGCCAGTTCTGATTCAATCGTTTCCAACGTATCTGGCTCAATATAATCGTCCCCGTCGATAAACAGCGTATATTCGCAGGAAATCTTTGAAATGCCGAAATTCCTCGCATCCGAAAGCCCCGCATGTTTTTTCCGGTAATATGCAAAACGGGCATCCCGGCGGGCATACGCTTTGGCTATCAGGGAACTTCTATCTGTAGAACCGTCGTCTACCATAGTGACCCAGAAATTACGGTACGTCTGGTGAAGAATACTGTTCAAACACTGGTCAAGCTCATTTTCAATATTATAGATCGGTATAATCAGGTCATAATTCATTTCGCCGCCTCTAACAAACATTAGCAAATAGTTTGTTCGTTCTTGTATGTAAAAGTAGCTCTATTCGCCGTAGTACGAAGTTACGATGAAGCCACGATGAAAATAGATAGAAGAAAATATCATAGGTGAAAATATCATTGGTGAAAATATCCGAACAGTCAATTTTAATTATTATAAAATAAGAATTCTACGCAGTCAATATGCAAAGCGTGTATATTTTGTATCCCGGACGCCGGAACCAGGCCGCAGGCCCGTCCGGATAGCACAAAACCTAAAAACTATTCCAGAATTATATCTCGAAACGTACCAGCCATTCCCCCAACAAGGCTCCACTGGCGCTGCATATAGGCTTTCATATTTTCTGTACGCACCCTATAAGCCTCACGGACTGTTTCCGGGTAGTGAAAATATTCCGCTACCGCATTGGCCGCGCAGTACCCGCTCTCCATCCCTGCAGATATGCCTTCACCCATCGGGTTTAAAAACCCGGCGACCTCCCCGGCAACATCCTTTTTTCGCCAATGCCCTAGACGCCGTACATCCGGCAGGCCCCGCCCCAACTACGATTACATCATACATTCGTATACCACCTTTTCAGCTGTTTCTTGTTACGTTGTCTAGTCTGCCATGCAGGCGTTTCCCCGCGTCCTCTTTTACGAGTTCAACCGCCACGGCCATCAGTGGGATAAAAAATATAATTCCTATGATTCCAAGCAGCTTCCCTCCGATAATCGCCGCGATCAGCGTATAGAGCGGCGGAAGCCCTACCGAGCCGCCCACTACTCTTGGATAGATCAGCTGGTTTTCTATAAATTGGACGACCAAATAAACAATCAGGCACTCGACCGCCGACGCCGGGCTGACCAAAAGGGCCAAAACCACGCTGACCGCGCCTGATAAAAACGCCCCGACATATGGGATAACCGCGCAGACAGCGGTCAATACGCCGATCAGGCTCCCGTATGGCAGCCTACAAACCGTAAACGCCAAAAACATCAACGTACCAAGGATAACCGCTTCCATACACTGCCCGGAAAGGAAATTTGCGAAAGACCGGTTGAACGTCTGGCAGACATGGGTAATATAGTCCGCCCATGCAGGCTTTAAATAAGCATACGCCAGCTTTTTGGCATGCCCGCAAACCTGTTCCTTGCTAAGCGTCAGATAAACGCTGATAATCAGCCCGAAAGCCGCCGTTCCAACCACGCTCGCGGCGGAAGATACCGTGCTTACCACGCCTTCAAAAAATATATTTGCCCCGCTGCCGATATTGTGTACGATTTTTTCCAGGTCAATGCCGGCAAACGTCTCCTCCAGCCATTCCGCCTCCGGGGCAAAGCGCTCTATATCATCCATCCACTGCGGCAGGCGCGTTTCCACCAGCAGATACAACCCTTTCATAGAAGCTGCCAGTTCTGGGATCAGCAAAGTAAACACAAGCGTAAGTACGAGCGCGATGCATGCAAACGTAAGCAGAAATGAAACGCCGCGGCAAAACCGGGCGGATAGCTGCCGATTCTTTCTTTTCAGCATTTGGCGCATTCTCTTTTCAATCCCCGACATAGGCACATTGATAAACAGTGCCAGTATCCCCCCGACGATAATGGGCAGGACAACCCCTATGACATTTTTCAAAAAGCCAACTACTTCGGAAAGATTCATCAAAGCCGCATATAGACTAACCCCTACAATAACAAGCAATAAATTCTGTTTCGTTTTCTTCTCCATTTTATCCCCCTATTGGCTGGATTTTTCTTTACATTGCTATCTGTTTTTCGTTCCATAAATTTCTTCCTTTAATAAGTCGATGTATCTTCCCAACGCAGCGGTACAAGCAATCCGTTCTGCTTCGGAAAGCCTTTGGAAAGCCCTCCCCTCCGCTTCAAAAACTTCCCTTACAAGGTCCTCGCCATATGCTCTCCCATCCTCCGTCAGGCGGATTATTTTACGGTTTCGGGTACCTGGAACAACTTCCAAGTATGCCAGCCCCTTTCTCACCATATGTGTGACAATCGTATTCACCGTCTGTTTTGACAGCGACCAGCTACTGCAAATATCCTGCTGTGAATAGTCCCCCTCCATAATAATTAATGCGTACCATATCCAGAATTCATTTTCAGAAATTCCAGAACGGCCGACAACGCCCCGGTAAACCCCTACCATTTCTTTTATCTGCTGGTTGATCGTTTCCAGTTGGCCTTTCGTATCATCCCCCACTACATCCCCTCCTTATAAAGTATCCTAAATAGGACTCTTTTTTGATTATAAGTCCGATTTCGGATATTTGTCAAGGAAATTTTCCTGCCCATCTTCTATTGCTATGCCGCCTTTTAATTTCCGCTCATATATCTGCATGTCCTTGTCCTGAAACACATTAAAAATAACCCGGTCAAACTCCAGCATATGCAGTTCCAGAAAACGAAGCACAGTCCTTACCGCGATATCAGCCGCCTCTTCATTGGGGAAATGAAACTCCCCCGTACTGATACAGCAAAAAGCTACCGTCCGGATTCCATGTTCCACACAACAAGCAAGGACATTCCAGTAGCAGTTTTCCAAGTCTTTTTTCAGTCCATCGTTCAATGGGCCTACGACGATCGGCCCAACGGTATGGATCACATGCTCTGCCGGCAGCCCATACCCTTTTGTCAACACAGCCTGCCCGACAGGCTCTTCATACCGCGGGCCATACTGCATCTTCTTGCGGCGCATGTAATGGCTGCACTCTTCCCGAAGCCGGACGCCGGCGGCGCTGTGGATGGCATTGTCAATACACCTATGGCACGGCACAAAGCATCCTAGCATCTGTGAATTAGCCGCGTTTACGACCGCACCCACAGCAAGCCTTGTGATATCCCCCTGCCAGACCGAAAGCATATGCGCATACTGGCCGCCACAACCATACTCTTCCTCTACCGTCGGGATATCCGCGGCTGTAACAACCCCTTTCTCCCTTGCTTCTTCAACCAAAAATTCATCCTGCACCCGCAGCACTTCTTCTCCCATCTTTCCCGGCATACGGATATTCATCAAAGAGCGCAGCGCCATTCTCTTGTCCTCATATCCTTTTCCTGTTTCCAGCCCTCTATAACGCCCGGAATCCTCCTTAAATGCATCGAGCAGGTAATCCAGCCGTTCTTCTTGTATTTTATTTCTCACTTGTTTCTACCTCCTGATAAAATTTTGGATACTGTTTTTCTAAATACTGTTTTTTGGATACTGTTTCCTAAATACTGTTTTTTGGATACTGTTTCCTAAATACTGTTTTTTGAACACTGTTTTCTGAACACTGTTTCCTAAATCTTGCTGCATCCACTGGGCAAACAGCTTCTGATCCGTGGAACAAAAGGCTCCAGAAAAGTAACCCTTACCGAATAAGGCATGATCCTGCGGAAACGCGCAGAAGAAATCCTTAACCTCGTACACAAGGAGGTACGTGAAATCTCCCTCCCTGGCCAGGCTATTGTCGGCGATGTCTATATTGGAACCGGCGAAACGGATGCCCTCCGCTTTATTCCTTTTCAAGACATCTGGGGGGATTGATGCGGCGGGATTCTCCACTTGCCGTAAAAGAAACAGTCTCCCCGGAAGATTTATGGGATAAACCGTTGATTTTGTTACAATAAGAAAACACCCAGGGCGAATTGGCGGCCTGGATGCATAAAGACGTGTCGGAGCTGGAAATGGTTGCGGCCTACAACCTACTCTTTAACGCTTCGCTAATGGCCGAAGAAGGGTTGGGGTATGCCATTGGATGTGACAAGATCATCCATACTTCCAACGCCGGCAGCCTGTGTTTCCGCCCGCTTGCCCCTAAAAAAGAGGCAGGCATGAGCATAATCTGGAAAAAATACCAAGTGTTTTCCAAAGCTCCTGAAAAATTTATGCAGAAAGCCAAAGAATTATTTCCATCTTTTTAATTTGATTTTAGAATCGCATGGTTCCCGCTCAAAGATGCGGACATTTTCTTTGGATAATAGTTCAATCATCTGTATGATCGCCTGAAAATCAGAAATCAAATCTTTAGAACATGCCTCCGCTTTTTCATAAATCCGCTGCAAGTCCCCGTTGCGGCCGGATTGGATCGCGGCAACCATTTCCGTCCCATAGGAATGGAATGTTATATGCTTGTTTTCCAGTTCCTTCCAAATGCCGGCAACCTGCGGATTGACTGGCTTGAAAGCATAATAGAAATGGCCGAACCCACACTTGGTATAGTCGGTCTGTAACACCTCTAACGAACCGCTCTGCGCCATCTTATGCAAAGTATCCATCCAGTTGCGGTGCGCATCGACTGCGCTGTTTAAGCTGTTTAATAGGACATGGTTATCTAGCATATAAAATGCATCCTGCACCATCGCCCCCATAATTTTTGTCGATTCTTCCAAATTTTTCTCAATCATTTTCGCGGGCTCCACAAGCCCCAAAATCGACCGCCCGGAAACAGTAAGCGATTCCATATCGCTGTAAAGGCGCTGGCATTCGCCGCTTACATGCTGCATCTGATTATCCAGTTCATTCATAGAGCTACTGATTTCCTCGCTGACCGCAGCCAAAGAAGAAACGGAATCATTGATATGGTCCATGCTTTTACGGTTGTTTCCAGTAATTTTCCACACATTTTGAATATTTTCATTGATATGCTCGAGCTCGTCTACCGTTGTTGCGACGCTTTCAGAGCTCTTACAAGAAGCCTGCTGTATCGCATCCACAAAAGTCCCCATGCGTTTGGTCAAAGATTTCGTTTCTTCTGCAAGCGTACGGATTTCCTCGGCGACAACGGAAAACCCTCTTCCGGCCTCCCCAGCGCGTGCGGCTTCTATAGAGGCGTTTAGCGCCAAAAGGTTTGTCTGGGAAGAAATGGCATCGATCGACCCTACCAATTTTATCATATTATCGGCTGCCTCGATCAACCCGTTCAGGTCGTCTTGCATCCCTTGGGCGGTAGCTATCGCAGCCGTAGACAGGCCAGAAATAGCCGTCAGCTCGCTTTCGCAGCTATGGATATCTTTCATAATATTTCCGGATTCACCGGATACTTCTATCATTGTGTCTGTCAGGCTCTCATGCGCCTTTGACACCTCCGAAGTAATTGTTGCGGTAGATTGCGCAGCTTCATTGATCTTTTCTACTGCGGCGGCAATAGAACCATTCGCATGTTCGATAGCCGCCGCGTCGGTTTCCAGTTCCAAATCCATAGCGCTCATGCGGATAACGGCATCCATAATCTTTGTCGTTGCCCGTTCAAATTCACGGCGCCCACTCATCAGGCGTTGATGGATACTATTTAACTCCCCATTTCGTGCGTCGTAGTCCATAGGCACAAGCCTAGAGATCGACGCAATCGCGGCATAAGATGCTTTTTTTCTGGTATTCATAGCAATGTCCCTTTCCAGTCATTCACATGTAAAATCGTGATACGCAAATCACAAGGTTCGGTAAATCTTACCTACAATTCTCACATAGCAAATCCCACATAGATTGGGTTACGTAGTATGCCTCCCCCTCAATTCCTGTTCCTTTTTCAGGCAATCCTTGCAAATATAATTAATTTTCAGGTCATAAGAAAGCATATGGATATCAACTTGTTTTTGCAGTTTTTCCGTCAGGTCTTCCAGCAGGATATCCGACAATTTACCGCAGTTTCTACATACAAGGTGATCATGTTTACGTATATTGTCGTAACGGTCAGGATAGCCTTCCAGCGATATTTTTCGGATAAGCCCCTGTTTGTAGAGGGCTGACAGATTGTTGTACACCGTGGCCATTGCCATGCCTTGATTATTTTCTTTTAAACGAAGGAAAATCTGCTCCGTAGTCAAATGTTCGCTGGAATCGTCGATAACTTTTAAAATTTGCCTGGCATTTTTGGTCATAGTGTCCCCTTTCCGGATGGTATGGAATTTACATAAAATACTTTTATTATAATTAGAATTATTCTAATTATAATAATTCATCTATATTTTGTCAATAATAATTCCATATTTTTCAAAGGAACTACGCTGGAAATAATAAGGCGGATATGAGATTTAAAGAGATATGCGGTGTAAAATGAAACGTTATCCACTGTTAAAAAGATATGCGGTGTAAAAAGAGACGGATTCGGCCTTAAAAAATATACTCTTCAAAATGGATTACTACAGCGGACGGAATCAAGTTGCGTAATATTTGTGCCAAATGCAGGTTGCATAGCCAGCTAGGGTCTGCCCCCATAAGCGCGAACTTAATGAAAAACTATACAAAATTAATAGCATAATTGAT
>CASUON010000195.1 GCA_949457475.1 uncultured Lachnospiraceae bacterium | reverse complement strand
CAGCGTAACGCAAAGCGTCACTGCTTCCTGCCCGTCCTGCGTATATGTAGCCGGCAGCCCGACAAGCGAAGGCTTGCCTTCCGTCACCTGATGCTGCTTGTACTGAAAATCCGAAATACGGCTGCCGTTTTCCTGGCGGATTTCCACCGCGGGCTGCCTGTAATCGGTCGTGCCAAACACCGGGTATTCCTGGCGGATATGCTCTAGGGAAAACTGGTTGTCGCCTTCATAGGCATAAGCCGTCATCGGCCTTGCGCATGTTTCTAGGAAATAGGAAAAATCTTCCCGGTCCCGAATCCGCTTTCCAAAGTACAGCTGCCCTAGGTGCCCATTTTTCAAAACCATCATAATATAGCTGATGGAATCGTTATACAGGTGGAACGTCCTGCTGTTTTCATGAAATACAATATTCATAGCTTTCATTTCCTCCTTCTTACGTATTTGATTTTTTCGATTCTTCCATAATCAGGTTACATTAGGTTCACATTAGATTCTTTATCGTATAACAGCATTTATCATAACATCTTTTATGATAACATGCATTCCGTTTTTTCCATTTTTTATAGAAAAAATCCCAGAATTCCTTAAAATCAGGAATTTCCGGGATTTCTTCCATATCGACATTATTCTTTTTTCTTACGCTATTCTTTTTTTCTTACGCTATTCTTTTTTCTTACGCTATTCTTTTTTTACGCTATTCATTTTCTTCCTTGTTTTGTTCTTTTTTGTTTTATGCTTTCTGGTTTTGTTTCTTTTTTATGATCTGATTATTTCTTTATGCTCATACTCCTTTCTGATCTTGCTGGTTTTCCTCCTGCTATTGCTGCTTTTTTCTATGCGCGCCCGGTTTCTTACCCCTCCTCCTTTGATGTAATCGGTGTTATTACAATATTTTCAGCCGCTATTTTCGTCTTACGCTTTACGATATCTTCAATCTGCGCGCGCTTGGCGTCCGTAACATCCCCCATATTCAGCACGACATCCGCGGAATCCTCAGTCACATTTACTACTACATCTGTAAACCCCTTTGCTTCTAGAAGCATTTCCGCATCCGATTCGCGTTGCGCGATATCCGTCAGCGCTACCATTTTGTCCACTGCCGCCTGTTTTTCTTTGTCCGACAAGGCCGTGCTGTTAATGACCTCCATAAGGTCTTCCTTGTTCTGGGATCGTACCTGTTCCCGGTTTAATTTTGCTTCTACCGCAAAATTCACGCCGGACGCGCCAGAGCTTGTAAGGACGGTTTCCCCTGGATTTTGAATCCCGTCGTCTTGCGCCTGCGTCCCCTGCTGCGCCGGATCATCCGTTTTGGTATCCGTATTGTCGTTTTCCGCCGCATTGCTCTGCGTAGCCGCCGCGTCTTTCTTTTTGGATTTCTTTTTGGCATCGTCCGTATTTGCTTCCGTTTCGGTAAATATCTCGGTATCTACCAAGGTCTCGTCTGACACGATATCGTAATCTTCATTTGTCAGGTCTGCGCTGGCCTGTTTTAGCTCATCGTCGCCAATGCCGCTGTATGTATAACTCAAATATCCGGCCGCAGCAATCATCAGCGCCAGTGCGGTAATGATGATCTGATTTTTTTTAAACATTTTTTTCATAAATTCCATTCTCCCTGCATGGTCTTTTTACTATTTCCATTGTATGTTACTGCCCCCTGCGTTATGACCCCTTTTGCATTTTCACAATTTTTATTTTATGCGCCTCCAGTGGAAAGAGCGCCATAACCGCATCCAGGATATCTTGTTTTACTGCTGAATCCCCTCCCCCTTGCGCAATAACCAGCACGCCTTCCGCCTGCGGCATTTTCTGGCGGCTAATATAAGGCTCTTTGCCGTCTGTTTCCTGATAGATTGCTGATTCCTGGTATTGGGTATTGTCCTGTCCGCCTTCTGATTTTGTTACTTCTTTTTCTACGATATTTTCGCCATTGTCTTGAAACGTAATCATAACGCGTACTTCCCCTACCCCGTCCATATAGCGCAGGGTCTGTTCCAGCTGCCTGGTAACCTGACGTTCATATTCTCTGATCTGGCCTTCCTGCAGCTGGGCTGGCGCGAGGGAATCCTGCAGCGTCTTATCTTCCTTGCCACCAGGAATGCCATCCGTAGGCAGCGCGATGACTAAAAGCAGGATACCGCCCAATCCTAAAATAAGCCACTTTGTTTTATCCATTTTTTTTAGGAAATCGGTAAACCATTTCATCATATCGCTATCCTCTCCATCCACAGCATATGCTTCAATATAACAAAACCTGCTCTTTTTTCAAATTATATGCCTTCTGCAAAAACCGTAGCAGCCTTTCTCGTGCTTCTTTGCCCACATCCTGCGACAGATCCATCCAGACGCTTACCTGTCGGATCTCGTAGCTATCAGTCAGCCGCACCTGTACCTGGCGGACTGGCATATCGTTTGCCTGCGCCTGCTGCTGTATATTTAAAGCAACTGCCTGTTCATACTTCGCAACCGTTTGGCTATTTTGCAAAAATTCCAGCTTTTCCATATCCTGCTTGGCGCTGTCTAGCTTCTCCCAGAACGCTTCATACGAAATGAGCGACTCCAGCTTTCCAGCCTTGCCAAACACGCCAAGAACCGGGGCAAGGAATACAAACAGCAAGACTACTCCGGAAAAAAAGTGCAGATGCTTTTTGTACCGGTCAACAGCCACCAGATTCGTAAGGATCGTCAACAGCAGATACACGATCAGAAATTCTTTCATCCAATTCATAATCCCGTCCAAGCGAACACCCCTTTCCATTCACGTTGCTGCGGCCTTTTTTGGCATCACACTGCCCTTGGCTGTAATTACTGCCGCGGCCTTTTTTTGGCATCACGCTGCCCTTGGCTGTAATTACTGCCGCGGCCTTTTGGGGCATCATGGTGCCCTTGGCCGAAATAACTGCCGTATCCTATACGGCAAGCGCCGTCGCTGTGCATATGATCGCGATCGTCAGGAAAAACAGCAGCACTGCATAAAACATCAGCTTTAAATACAGGGCCGCCGAATGTCCAAGCCCTGCTACCGCCGCACAAATCCGTTTATCCGCAACCGGTTCGATCAAAGCGGCGCAGCCGCGGTACAGCAGCATAAATACCGCGATCTTTACTAATGGTAAAAAGCTGGCCATTGCAAGGAGCACAAGCGCCGCGGCGCCCACGCTATTTTTAATCAGCATCGCGGAGCCTGCAAACATTTCGCTCATCGAATCCGCAAGCTGGCCAATCCATGGGACCGCGCGCACCGCGCCGGCAAAAACGCTCCGCTTCACCCCGTCAATCCCCGGCGCCAAAAGCCCCTGTACAATATTAATGCCAAGGACTGCGGTCGTAAATAATTTGGTACACCATCCGATACTGTCCGATAACAGCCCGGCAATACGTGAAAAACGCTCTTCCGCCATCATATTGTTGATGAGCTGCATAACCATATAAATCTGTACGACCGGCAGCAGTATTTTTGCAAATACCAGGTCGATACAATAGATCAGCATCAAAAGCAGCTGCGCATATACGCCCGCGCTGGTACTCCCGTTCGAAAATACCATACTGATGCAAAATACTGGCTGCAGCAGGTGCATAAATTCCACCAGCCTAGAAAAAAAATGCTCTGCAACAGCAGTCATCAGCAAAAACAGCTTTAACAAAAGCAGCATAAGCATCAAATACACGCCAAGAAACCCCAGGTCTGAAACATAACTTTTTTGCATAGGGCTTGTCATCTGCATCAAAATGGAAAATGCAAGCGCCAGCAGCAAAATCTGAATCAATATGCCGCGGTTTTCCTCGTAGTCTTTAAGCACTGCATGCAGCAGATTTTTTCCCAGATCAGAAAAGGAAACGGACAACCCCTGATTCATAAGCCCCTTTACAAGCTCTGTAAACGTCAACTGCCCGATATCTTCCTGCTGCACATAAGCGTCTATTTCCGAAAGTCCAAGCTGTGAGAGAATCTCTTCCGCCTCCTGCTGCGCCTGCTCTTCTTCTTTTGCCGGCTCTACTTGCGCCGGCCGTTCTTCCAGTGTCGGCTGCTCCACCAACCGCTCCGGCTGCTCCACCAACCGCTCCGGCTGCTCCACTAGCTGTTCCGGCTGCTCCACCAACCGCTCCGGCTGCTCCACTGCCAGCAAGCGGCCGGGATATCCCAAACAGCCCCATATGCCAAAGGCCAATATCGCCGCAGCCTTCCAGCCCCGCCTCATAACACATCCTCAATCATTTGTACAAGCGCCATTAATACTGGGAAACTCAAAAATAAAATGGACACTCTCGCAAACAGTTCTATTTGTCCGGCGATCGCACTGTAGCCGGCATCTTTGCATAGATCAGAGGCAAACTGCGTAATATAGGTAATGCCAAGCATTTTCAGGATCGTATCCAAATAAATCCCATCGATATGTACCAGCGCTTCTAGCTGCTTTAGATAGCCCAAGATCGTCTGCAGCCTAGACAACAGGTAAATAAAAATACAGACGCAGACTGCCATACTGATAAACATGCTATATTCCGGCTTCGCCTGCTTGAGCATCAGCGCCAGCAAGACCCCGCTGATCGCAAGAACCGCGATTTTTAATATGTCCACGCTACCACCCTGCCTTTTCTTAAAATGTAAACAGCGACTGCATTGTCTCAAACAGATTATAAATATAAGGCACTACCCAGAACAAAACAATCATAAGCCCCGCAAGGCTTAGCAAAAACGCATGCTCTTCCCTGCCGCTGTGTTTTAGCACCTGGCTTAATACGGTGACGATGATACCAACCGCTGCAATCTTAAAAATCAAATTTACACTCATGTCTTCTCCTGTCTTTTTCCAGCTATCTCCCCGGCCCTATCCGCTCCCTTCAGCGGCATCATAACCATAAAATATTCCTGCGGTCGGCGCAGCAACCGATAGGTTTCGTCCGCTCCTACAACAGCATAATAACCGTACAAAACCCTGCCATATAGCACAAGCAGCAGTACAGTTTTTTCTTTCCTTCCGACTCCGCCTGCGTCTTTTCCATCACCGCCGCAAGCTTTTTCCGGCTGGCCTGCAAAAGCTGCATGGAAGAGTCCAGCGATGTGTAGGAAAATACATTTCCGGCTTGCAGCAGGATTTGGCATGCTTCTGCCGGCATATGAAACGCAGCACGGTATTCCTCACAGCTACGTTTCCACAAGGCCGGGATATCCGCTTCTTTGTTATCTTCCATCCTTTGGCTGCACTGCGCTAAGATTCCTTGGTACGGCTGCGGTAGATGCATAGACAGATGTGCAAGCAATTCTGGCAACGGGCATCTACTATATAAGATCTCGCTTTCTATTACCGTAAGCAGCTCCATAAATTGCTCCATCTGCAAATATCCCCGGCGCAGCCCATAGCTATAAGTATACGCCATGCCGGATGCCGCCATCATAACGCACAAGCTGCCCGCAAGCTTTAACATAGCGGTTTCCGATCCGCGTCATACATCCTATACACGCGCCCCTGGCCTTCTTCTTGGCTGATCACAAGGTAACGGTCAAAATACCGCTGTATGACAAATTCTTTTAGTATTGGCTTGTACAGCATCTCTTCCAGTCCGTAGGCATGTACGGAGCCAAGGACACTGCATCCACTGTGGATGGCATAAGCAACCGCCGACGCATCCTCTTTCGAGCCAAGCTCGTCAACCGCTACCACCTGCGGCGACATGGTTCTAATCAACCGCATCATACCTGTAGACTTCGGGCATGCATCCAATACATCCGTACGCATCCCAACGTCATTTTGAGGCACGCCGCGGCAGCAGGCCGCAATTTCGCTACGTTCGTCCACGACGCTGACTTTCAGCCCCGCATGCGTATTTGTCCCATCCGACAGCAGCCGTATCATATCCCTAAGCAGGGTCGTCTTCCCCCTTCCAGGCGGCGAGACCAGCAAGGTATTATAAATCCCCGACTGCCTCCTGCCCGGCTGCCGGTATAGGTACGGGAGCATGTTTTCCGCACACCCTTTCACTTCATGGCTGATACGGATATTCAAATAGGAAATATTGCGCAGCGTCTGCAAGGCACCCTCATGGATCACAGCCTGTCCGCTTAACCCGACCCTGTGCCCGCCCTCGAGCGTAATGTATCCCCCGCGCACTTCCTCTTCAAAGGCAAACAGCGAGTAGCGGCTGATAAAAACCAGCATATCGCCCACGTCCTGCGGCGTAACAATATATGCACGCTGCTTTTCGCCCGTTATATAACCCGGCTGCCTGGTAAAGAACCCTTCCGTTTGCCCGGACATAAATAGCAACGGCTGCCCGACGCGAACCCTGATTTCTTCCAGGTTCCTAAATGATAGGCATGCAGACTGTATCTCATTTCTGATATGCATAGGAAATATTTTAAAAACAGACCCGATTGATGCTATGGATTCCATAGTTTTCTTATGTTCCATAGTTTCCATCCGTTCCACACATAATCCCTCCCTTCTTAAACTAAGAGCATACAAAGACATCCTGAAGTTGTCCCATGACTATATATATGAACCCCCTCAGGATTTAGAACTAGAATTTTCAGACACGCTCTAGAGCGTGTCTGAAAAATGCTTTCCGGCAGATGTGTTTCACATTTTGTGGAGAATCTATCCCAAATTTAGGAGGCATAGCGGGCTA
>CASUON010000194.1 GCA_949457475.1 uncultured Lachnospiraceae bacterium | reverse complement strand
GGCCTCATTATCTGTTTCATATGCCTTTTCGATTGGAAACGCTTTTTCAACCGCAAGGTCCAGCTTGACCGGGACTTGCGCCAAACAACGGCTGCATGGGACGCCAACGGTAACCTCCGCCCTGCCGGAAACAAGCAGCTGCCTGTTTTCTACATTGGAAAGCCGCAGTCTGAATGGTTCGCTTTTTAAAACAGGAAATACACCCATTTTAGACTCAAAAGACTTCATATCTATATGAACTTCTTTTACTTCTTCTCCATTTTCCGTGGAATAAATTGCTGAAAGATCTAAAATCATGGCACTTTTCCTTCCATACTTGTAAAAGTATAACGAAGTGGGATTTATTTGTCAATATCAAAACCAAATAATTTTTTAACGAAACGTTGCAGTCACGCCAAAGGCTAAACGGTAACAACGAAACGTTACATATCAGACAGGTTTAAACAAGCGCTACCGTCTCCCGCGCAATCATAAGCTCTTCGTTCGTCGGCACTACCAGTACCTTTACTTTCGAATCCGGCGTAGAAATCACCGTTTCTTCCCCGCGCTTTGCATTAGCCGCTTCATCGATCTGGACGCCTAAATACGTCAGGCTCGCACATATCTCTTTTCGTACGGCCGCATCATTTTCGCCGACCCCTGCCGTAAAGCAGATGCAGTCTACACCGTTCATAGCTGCCGCATAGGCCCCTATGTATTTAACGACACGGTAGCTAAATACCGATAGCGCAACTTCAGCCTGCTTGTTGCCGGATTCCGCCGCTGCGCTCAAATCGCGGAAATCCGAAGAAACAGCGCTTAACCCCATAACGCCAGACTTCTTATTCAAGACATTAATCACGCCCGCTAAATCCAGGCCTTCTTTTTTTGCAATATATTCCACTGCCGACGGGTCGATATCGCCGGAACGCGTCCCCATTACAAGCCCTTCCAACGGTGAAAGCCCCATAGATGTATCTACAGATTTCCCATTCTCTACCGCGCAGACAGACGCGCCGTTTCCAAGATGGCATACGATCGTCTTTAAAGACTCGTACGGCTTGTCCAGCATTGCCGCCGCGCGTTTGGATACATAGCTGTGGCTTGTGCCATGGAACCCGTATTTGCGCACTGCGTATTTTTCATAATATTCATACGGCACGCCGTACATAAACGCTTTTTGCGGCATCGTCTGATGGAACACGGTATCAAATACGCCTACCATTGGCGTATGCGGCATCAACTCCTGGCATGCGCGCACGCCAATCAAATTCGCCGGGTTGTGGAGCGGCGCTAGTTCAGAACATTCTTCCACGGTCTGGATCATTGCGTCTGTAATAATCGCAGAAGCCGCAAATTTCTCGCCGCCGTGCACCAGGCGGTGCCCTACCGCGCCGATTTCATCTAAGCTTTTAATTACGCCGGTCTTTTCATTTACAAGCGCGTCGATCACCATCTGGATCGCCTGCTTATGCGTCGGCATTGGCGCGTCGGTAACCTCTTTTTCCCCGCCTGCCGGCTGGTACACCAGCCTGCCGTCAATCCCAATACGCTCGCAGAGCCCCTTTGCGCGTACGCTTTCCGTTTCGGAATCGATGACCTGGTACTTCAGTGATGAACTGCCGCAGTTAATAACTAATACATTCATAGTTTTTTCTCCTTTTCTCCTTTTCCTCATGCAGCGGACGCTGCCTGTCATTACCCGGCGCATCCATGCCGCACATTAATTTGTATTATACCCCTTATGGAAAGGATATACAAGAAACGTTAAAAAATTATCAATATATACCCTGGACAAGGCACCAAAGCGCATTTGAAAAAGGGCACTTAAAATTTGCCTACTTTTAATTTCCGTATCAGGTTTTCCAGATTTTCCGCCTGGGTGCTCATCTCGCTGCTTGCGGACGCGCTTTCTTCCGCCGCGCTGGAATTGCGCCTTACGACTTCATTAATCTGTTCTACTCCGCCGTTAATCAATTTGATCGTTTCGGTCTGTTCGCCGAGCGCAACCGAAACTTCATTGACTTCCTGGGTAATCAGCCTGGAATTGCTAACTACATGTTCTAGCTGCTGCGCGGTTTCATTGGCAATAACCATCCCATGCTCTACAGCGGTTACCGAAGAGCCAATTAGCGCCGTAGATTCCTTTGCCGCCTGGGAGCTTTGCATGGCAAGTACCGATACCTGGTCCGCCACTACGGAGAACCCCCTGCCTGCTTCCCCTGCGCGGGCGGCTTCAATCGAAGCGTTCAGCGCCAACAGGTTTGTCTGGGACGCAATATCATTGATCGTTTCGATAATTTTGCTGATCTGTTCTGAAGACTCGTTGATCTTGTTCATCGAAGCTACCATTTCCTGCATTTTGCAATTGCTGTTAATCAGTTCTTCACCAAGCTCGTCGACTTTCTGGCTGATCTCCCTTGCGTTATCCGCATTATGCGCTACCTGCTCGGATACGGAAACGAGCGTCGCCGATAAATCGCTTGTGACCGCGGTCTGTTCGTCTACCCCCTGCGCTAATTCTACTGAGCTTTGCGCTACCTGCTGCGAATCGGCTGAAACTTTATCGGCGACGCGCTGCATGCTTTTTACCATTTCCGCCATACTCTGTTCAAACTGCGCCAAGGAATCCTGGATGCCCTGGAAATCCCCTTTCCATTCTACAGACGGCTGTACGTCAAAGTTTCCATTGGAAAACTGCTCCATCGTATTGGAAATATCGTCAATATAAGAAGATAGGATGCCGACCGATTCCCGCAGGCTGTCCGCCATATTCCCGATCTCATCGTCCGACTGGTATTCCGGCACGATATGTAGATTCCCGCTCGCCAGTTTTCCGGCCACAGCCTCCAGTTCTTTTAACGGCGTAAGTATCGATTCCACAATACGTTTTCCGATCTTTGCCGCCACCATAGACGCGGTTATAACAAACAAAACGATCGAAATACAGCCTACCACCGCTATAATCTTGCTTAGCCGGATCGCCCTTTCCTTTTTTGCGTCGGTCACCGCGTTAATCTGCTTGGACAGGGTGACAACTTTTTCTAACGCTGGCTCGCTTTCCTTAAATATTTTATCCTGGATGCCGTCTGTTTTGCCCGTTTCTACCATTTCCATTACGCTATTGGCAATCGGGTCCCATTCGTTTAATGCCTTGACATACTGTTCGCGCAGGTCGTCTTCGATAATATTCGTACTCGTTAAAACTTCAATCTGGTCTCCTACTTCTTCCAGACGCTCTTTTACAATATTTTTATAACTATTATAGGAATTCGCATCTTCGTTCCATGCCAGCTGAAGTATATTGCGCGCCGCAATATTAATATCGATCCGGCATTCCTTTACTGCCGTATCCGCTTTCTGTACCACATTTACATAACTATGCAGCTCAAAGTACAGGCTTGCAAGGCCGGCAATGCTGATTACGCCTGACAGTACCATAAACCCAATTACAATCGAATAGCCAAAATTCAGCTTTTGCTGGAGTTTCATTTGATTTAGTTTCTTTTTCATACATATCCTCTTTTCCGTTTTGTAGCGTGTATTTTATGGGGTATCTATTACGGGAACCAATTTTCAAACACGCTCTAACGCTGTCGCATTGAATTCGGCATATTTTAATTTTCTTTTTTCATCTAAATAAAGCTTCTATATCATTTGTTATAACATTACTTATATAGCCTGCCCTTATTTCACGTTTCGCTCTTAGTCTAACTCTTAATCTGACATTATTCCGCTTTTTTTACCTTCCGTGCTTTTGCAAGGCATATTTTACATATCCCATACATAAAAAGCCTCTTACTGTAGGAGCCACTTATTTTAAAAGCCCCTTACTTTACAAGTTTTTTAGGCTTACTTCTGGTTGCCGCCCCCATTTACAGCATAGTACGCCCAAGTGAAAAAGAGAAGGTCTATAATTCCAACCTTCCCTTTTTTCAGACTTTTTTACATACCGTTAAACGGTCTGCCTTTTTGCAACAAAGATCGGGAATGTATCCGTCCCTTTTAACTCTTTTCCTTCACTGATCGTAACTTTCTTGTCGGTTACAATATACTCGACTTCTACGCCCGGCTCTACAACTGTATCCTGCATCAGGATGGAATTTTTCACTTTTGCCCCTTTTCCGACTTTTACGCCACGGAACAAGATGCAGTTTTCAATTTCACCTTCGATCACACAGCCGTCGGCTACCATTACGTTTTTCGCAGAAGCGCCGTTCATATAACGCGTCGGGTTGTCGTCACGGATTTTTGTATAGATTGGATTGCGGTCAAATAAAGCATCCAGGTTCTCATCGTCCAAAAGCTTCATATTTTCATCAAAGTAGCTCTTCAAACTGCTGATATGTGCAACATAATCCGTGTATTCATACCCGTTTACTTTCAGTTTATTCAGCTGCGGGATTAAGATATCACGCTCTAAGTAAACGCTGCCATTGTTAAATGCAGTCTTAATAATATCGATTAATTTTTCCCGTTCAAATACGTAAATATTCGTAGAGAAATTCTGAATTCCCTTTTCCTGCGAATTAATGTTGATCTTCGTTACCTGATTCCCGTCCAAATCCAGCGTATAATACATCGCTTTTGTAAGGTCGTCGGTTTTAAGCAGGTTTTCTGGAAGCTCTTCCTTTGTATATACAACGGTTACATCTGCGCCGCTTTCCACATGCGCGTCCACAATTGCCTTGAAGTCAAAATTCCCGGCAATGTCGGTATCCGCAAGAATTACATATTTTTCTTTCTGAGATTTCAAAAATCCAAGTACGCTGGCAATCATGCCTACCTTTCCGCTATATACGCCCATATTTTTCTGCGCGAACGGAGGGAAAATATTTAAACCGCCGTTTTTGCGGGATAAATCCCATTCACGGCCGGAGCCCAAGTGGTCTAACAAGGAAAAATAATTTTCGCGGACTAATACGGTAATATTGTCGATCCCGCAGTTTACCATACTGGACAGTATAAAATCGATCATACGATAACGGCTTGCAAACGGAATCGAAGCCATCAGCCGCTCACTGGTCAGATCAGGTACAAGTTCGTCATAAGCATTTGGAAAAAGGATACCTAATGCGTTTGTGTTGGTATTTGCCATTACTATTCACCGTCCTTTACATTATCATTGACCATGGCGTCTGGTCCGATCGTTACATTATCGCCAACATACACACCAGGGCCGACCGTAGCTACACCTGCCTGGTCTCCCTGCGGCATCTGTCCAATGACAGCGTTTTTCCCGATGACTACATTTTCTGCGATGATACAGTGTTTTACTTTCGCGCCGGCTTTGATAATCGTGCCGCCCATAATTACGGCGTCTTCGATTTCCGCGCCTTCTTCTACTTTAACGCCGGCAAAAAGGATGGAATGTTTTACATTTCCAGAAATCTTGCAGCCGTCTGTGATCATAGAGTTTTCTACCACTGCCCCGGCATTGATCTTGTGTCCGGTCATACCGCTATTGCGGCTATATACTTTCCACTGTTCGTCAAACAGGTTGATGCCGCTATGTTCTGGGTCAAGCACTTCCATATTTGCTTCCCACAAGGACGGGATTGTCCCTACATCTTTCCAGTAGCCTGAGAAATGATATGCGTACATTTTCCGGCCGTCGCGCAACAGGTTTGGAATGATATTATTTCCAAAGTCATTTTCGGATTCCGGATCTGCTTCGTCTTCTACAAGGTATTTTTTCAAGATATCCCAGTTGAAAATATAGATTCCCATAGAAGCCAGGTTAGACTTCGGCTCCTTTGGTTTTTCCTGGAATTCCGTAATCTTGTCATTTTCATCCGCTACCATAAGGCCGAACCGGGAAGCCTCTTCCCAAGGCACTTCCATAACGGCTACGCTGAATTCCGCGCCTTTTTCTTTGTGGAAACGCAGAAAATCGCTGTAATCCTGTTTGCATATCTGGTCGCCGGAAAGGATGATGACATACTGCGGGTCATACCGGTCGATAAATGAAATATTCTGATAAATCGCATTCGCCGTCCCTTTGTACCAGTCAGACCCTGACGCCTGCTGGTATGGAGGCAATACATGCACGCCGCCGTACAGCCGGTCCAAATCCCACGGCTGCCCGTTCCCTATATACTCATTTAATACCAGTGGCTGGTACTGCGTCAAAATACCTACCGTATCGATTCCTGAGTTCACACAGTTTGACAGCGGAAAATCGATAATACGATATTTGCCGCCAAACGGAACCGCAGGTTTTGCCAGCTTCTGGGTCAACGCATAGAGGCGGGAACCCTGGCCACCGGCAAGAAGCATAGCGATCATTTCTTTACCCATTTTTTATCTCCTTTTCTTTCTTTAATTCTTTTGCAACTCCCCTTACATTTTATATGCAGCGGCCCCAATAAATAAAACCGCTGCTTTGTCCAGCTTTTTTGCTGCATGCATGTCGTTGCGTATCAAAGAAGGACGTTTTTTGGCATATTTACCCGAAAACAAAACATCTCCCACTTCTGATTGGTATTATTTTACAATATTATGGATTTTTTGTAAACTGATTCTTGAATATTTACTAAAAATAATTATATTTTTCTTGTCCGGGCTTATTTTTATATAGATGGCGGTTAATTATCGCCATCTGCGCCGGGCACGGCCGCTCTGCGGCATTTACATATTCGTGCGAGTGCGCATCCCCCGGAGGG
>CASUON010000193.1 GCA_949457475.1 uncultured Lachnospiraceae bacterium | reverse complement strand
CGCCTAATTTTGTGATATTGCTATAAAATCTAACCGCACAGGTGGAAAATTTTTTCATAAATTGCCTCCTTTCCCCTTATCGGATATCTTGCCCTTGTGCCTATACGATCTGCTCCATACACGCTTTCAGCCTGTCGGCCCAGCCGCCGCGGAACAGCCGGCATGCGGCCCGGTCGGGGGCTAAAATGTCGTCCGGCGCATCCATCAATGCGCTAGCGCGGCAGCCGCCGGCGCAAATTTTTGCATAGGCGCAGTCTGCGCACTCTTTGGTATGGTTTAAGTAGTCTTCGATGCGGGTATCAATTAGGCTTAAATACACCGAATCAGTCAATCCCTGACGAAGCCCAATGTCTGTAATCTTCGGGTAGTCCTTTTGTATGTCAAACGCCGATAACGACAGGCACGGCAGCATCCGGCTTTCCGGTGAAATATATAATACCTGCCTCGCATGGCCGCAGACTGTCTGGCGCAGGCAGCTATCGCCGCCGTCGTATTTTTCCAGCGGGATAAACCAGTCCTTCGTCCCTTTCCGGCAGTGGAAAAATCCCCCGAGCATCAATCCAAGCGGCGCGCCGTCTTCAAAATACTGCGGCACATACTCTAGGTACGCCGCATACAGATCTTCCATATCCAAGTCATAACCTCCGCCGTGCTCTGCCCATAGCTCGGTATCGGATACCGGGTTTGTCTTAAGGCTCGCGCAGTGGTGCGCGGCGAGTGTTTGGATGCTCTGGCGCAGAAGATGCAGGTTGCCTTTGTGCAGGCACATTTCCGCACCGGTCGGAAACCCTTTTTCATAACAGAGGTCAAATGCCTTTAACACAGCCGCTTCTGCCCCTGGAATCCCCCGCAGCCAGTCATGCCAGCCTTCGTCCCCGTCATAGCTCATATTAAATTCCGGGCATAAGCCCCGTGCTTTTAAGCCGTCTAGCAGCGCCTCATTCACCAACGCCCCATTGGTATAAATTGTCGTAATCCAAATATTGTGCCGCGCCAGTGCGTCAATCATCTCCCACCAGTCTTTGCGGACAAGCGGCTCCCCGCCGGTAATGCTGACCCGCTGGATGCCGCATGCCGCAATCTGTTCTATGATATCCATCACCGTTTCATGGGGCAGCTCCCCCAGTTTTGCATCCGGCGCGGACATATAGCAATGCCTGCACCTATAATTGCACTTCCCGGTCACCGACCAGTGCGCCACTTTCATAAATCGGTTGGGATATTGCTTATATTCCTGGTCCTGATAAAGCCCTTCGCCATAGGAACACGGCTCAACGACCCCTTCTTTTTGCGCCTGCGCAATCAAGCTGCGTATCTGCTGTGGAATCATCTTTAGCGAACAGTCGCATTTGCCATTGCATAGGCTTAATGCGTCAAACGCCGCTTTTGACAAAAATGAAACTCGGTTTTGCGGCCTCTGCACAAGCGCCCAGGGAAGTTTTTCCCAGCCGCGCAGCACAAAATTGTCTTTTATACGATAATAACCCATACGTTCACTCCCTTCTTTGCCGCCAATGGGCTTTTTGTGTTTCTTTCATGAAATATATTTTCATTCCCTCTATTTACTTATTTATACGTCCGCCTTTCTCTTAGAGGCTCATATTTTTATAAAGTCCGCTCTATGTTTTCAACCTGTTTTATACATCCAGACGCTGCCTTGCCACCAGCTGCGCAAACCGCCCGTTTTGCGCGATCAGCGTATCATAAGTGCCGTCTTCCACGATCCGGCCACCGTCCAGCACAAGAATGCGGTCGCACTGGCGGATCGTAGACAGCCGGTGCGCAATTACGATACGGGTACATTTTAAACGGTCCAAAGATTCACAGACGATCTTTTGCGTCAGGTTGTCAAGCGCCGACGTCGCCTCGTCAAACATTAAAATCTGCGGCTTTGGCGCAATGGCGCGCGCGATCATAAGGCGCTGGCGCTGCCCGCCGGACACGCCGCCAGACCCTTCGGAAACCATCGTATGCATCCCCATCGGCATCCTGCGGATATCGTCGGCAATGCCAGCCATTTCTGCCGCCTGCCACGCTTCGTCCATCGTAAGCCAAGGGGCGGAAATGGTAATATTGGAAAATAAATCCCCGGAAAACAGCTTTCCATTTTGCATCACTACCCCAATTTTTTGGCGCAGGGATTTCAGGTCCATATTTGCCAGGTCTTTGCCGTCGTAATAGACCGCCCCTTTTTGCGGGACCTCAAAGCCCAGCATCAGCCGCATCAGCGTAGATTTTCCGCAGCCGGTGGCCCCTACTACCGCTACATACTGGCCAGGCCGTATTTTTAGCGACAGGTTATCCACAACCAGCGGCATATTTTCCTTGTAGCGGAACGATATATTATTTAATTCTATGCTGCCGGAAAGGCGCGAAACGACGGCCTTCCCTTCGGATATTTCCGGTTCCGCCGCCAAAAGCGGCTGCACCATCTCCAAAACCGGCTTGATCTGCGCAAACGTCGACGCAAGCGTAGCAAGCGATAAAAACGCCCCGGACACCATGCCATAAGCCGTGTGAAACGCATAATAATCCGATACCGACACCTGGCTTTGCACCGCCATATAATAAATGATAATCGTGCCAACGAGGGAGATCGCTGTATGGATTACTGTATTTAATTTTAAAAACAACGGCGGATTGTATAAAAGCTGCGCGCCTTTTGCATACACGCCGCCCCAGCGTGCAAATGCCCGCATTTCCGCGCCAGACAGCCGGATTTTCTGTACGCCTGTAATCAATGCATAGCTTAAACCGCTTTCTTTTGCTTCCAATTCCATCCGCCTTTTTCCAACTTTGACCTGTAAACACGCCGTCAACACGGCGACCGCCAAAGTAACGGCAACCACCAATAGCGCAGGGACTACCAGCGCAGGGGCATAGGCAAAAATCTGCGTAATATACACGATAGAAAACAATGCCGTCAGGCCTGTCGACAACACGCTGGATACCAGCATGTCGCAAAGTGTCTGGATATGCTGCACCCGGGCTGACAGCTCGCCGGAGCTGTACGTTTTAAAAAAAGCCGCGGGCAGCGAGAGAATACGCATCATGGAAGCCGCCTGCACAGACAGCATAAGTTTTGTACGGATTCTCGCCAGCAGCAATTGCTTTACCGACAGAAATAAAATCGAACTTACATTGATACAGATCAAAAATACCGTTGACGCCAAAAGCAGCCGGAGGTTCCTATTTTCCACCACATCCGAAAAAATGCGTTTATTTACCGCCGGCATAAGCATACCGACCAGGGTAACCGCCAATGCCGCCAGGCCAAACAAAAGAAAGTCAGCCGCACAAAGCGTCCCTGCCATATACCGGAACAAGTCCGCAGCCGAAAGGCTGCGCAGAGGAAACGGACGGTAAAAAGCGACCGTTTCCGTTTCAAATAACGTTTCGGCGTCCTTGCCTACCCGCACCCGTTTTCCGCTCGCGGCATCCCGGTAGCTGTATCCGGACAGCCAGCCCGGGATTAACGCGACGACAGCCCCATCTTCTTTGCGTGTGGCCAGCATAGCGCCAATCGCATCTTTGCGCCAGCCTTTTTCCAGATGTACCTTGCGATGCATAATGCCATGGGGACGCAGCAGGTATTCCAGCTGCTCCTCCTGGCTATTGACTGTTTCCGGCAGTTCCCTGGGGGCCGCATGGTAATATTTTAAAATCTCGTCTATTTCATTTTTGGCAACCAGGCGGCTGTCTTTTCCCGCAGTCTTTGTGCCAAGCACTGCATCTGCAATGCCTATAAAGGCATCGGAAAACACGTCTTCATCCCGCTGCTTGCGCTGGCGGATCTGTTCGTCAAACCAACCCATTTTGACTCCTTCCTGCGCGCCGGCTATTCATTTGAGACAAGCTGTGTATAGGCGCCGCCTAATGCATACAATTCGTCGTGCGTACCGCGTTCCACAACTTTCCCGTGGTCCATGACAATAATTTCATCGCAGTCCCGGATCGTAGACAAACGGTGCGCCACGATAATACAGGTAATCCCCCGGTCTTTGATCGACTTTACAACTTCATATTCCGTTTTTGCATCGAGGGCGGAGGTCGCCTCATCCAAAATGATGACCGTTGGGTCTTGTGCCAGTACGCGGGCAATTTCCATACGCTGTCGCTGCCCGCCGGAAAAATCTTTCCCGCCTTCTGTGATCTTATACTGGTAGCCGCCGTCGCGCTGCATAATGTCTTCGTGCAGCTGGGCGTCCCGGGCCGCCAGGATCATTTCGAAATCTTCGATCGAAGTATCCCACATTTTAATATTATTGGCGATCGTATCTTCGAACAAAATAATATCCTGGTCTACGACAGCCAGCGAACCGGTAAACACGCTGCGGTCAATTTCTGACCGCGGCCTGCCGTCAAACAAAATCTCCCCGCTCCACGGCTGGTAAAGCCCGCTGATCAGCTTGGACAGCGTAGACTTGCCACAGCCGGACGCCCCGCAAAACGCCACCCGGCTGCCTGGCTTTAATTCCAGGTTAAAGTGTTCGATCAAAGGCTCTTCGAGGCGGGAATAGCCAAACGATACGTCCTTCATCGTCAAGGAGCCGGACAGTTTGCTGTATTCTTTGTTTTCATCAAAAGCCTGCCCCTCGCAATTTATATCCGTCGGATATTCCATCACATCTTCTACGCGTTCCATCTGCGTGCGCATCTCCTGCAGCGCCTGCCCCGCGGAAATCAGCATCATGGCCGGCGCCGCAAAGGAATTTAAAAACCCCTGGAATGCCATAACCATACCTACCGTAAACTGCCCTTTCATCGTCAGCCATACACTCAAAGCTAAAATAACCGTACTCGTTAAGGAAGATACTATTTGTGGCATCATCCCCAGATACTGGTTTAATTTGCTAAACCGGACTTCCTGCGTATTGACGCTGGCCTGGTAGCCCGCCCATTTTTCAAAAAACCCGTTTTCCGCGCCGCTCGCTTTTATCGTTTCAATCATTTCAATGCCTGCGACCGTCGTCCCAGTCAGATTTCCGGCATCCCGCATCAAGATCCTTGTCAGGTTGATCCGTTTTTGGGAAATAATATTGGAAATCAGATAATTGACCATAATAGAGCCAAGCCCGACTGCCGTCAGAGCCGGGCTGTAACGCAGCATTACCGACAGATAGAACACCATCATCATCGTATGTAGCGCCAACGGGGCAAAGGTGTTTACCAGGCTGTTCGCAATCGAAGCGTTGGTCGTCTGGCGCTGCTGAATATCCCCGGCCATCCGCTGGGAGAAAAATTCCACAGGCAAACGCAGCACTTTCCACATATAAGAAGCATTGCCTACCGCTGCCATCTTCCCATTCATGCGCAAAGAATAGACCGCCTGCAGCCAGGCCACCAGTATCTGGACGGCTGTCATCCCCGCCATCATCAACAAAAACGGATAGAACCACTCTGGATTTTGCCTGGTCAAAAGCCGGTCTACAAAAACCCTGGAAAATGCCGGCGTAAGAATACCAAACAAAGAAGCAAGCAGCGTAGCCAATACGACAAACGCAATGGCGCTCCCCGCCCCTTCCAGCCTCTTTTTCGCAAACGCAAAAACACTCTTCGGCTTCCCACCGGGCTCGAAATGCTCGGTCGGCTCAAACATCAGGCAGATTCCGGTAAAAGACTCGTCAAATGTTTCCATGGAAACCGCATAATTCCCTTTTGCCGGGTCATTTAACACAGCTTTTCCATTTTTAAACCCATCCAAAACTACAAAATGG
Organism: uncultured Lachnospiraceae bacterium; assembly: GCA_949457475.1. Lineage (GTDB taxonomy): Bacteria > Bacillota > Clostridia > Lachnospirales > Lachnospiraceae > Eubacterium_J. The sequence goes on along the minus strand of CASUON010000193.1, from coordinate 979 downwards.
TTAAAATTCCAATGGATAATACACGGGAATTTCCCATTTTGCTTTAAATCTTCTACTTCATAACGGTAGCCTTTGGCCATCAGCCCGTAGCTTCGTGCCGCGCGCAGTACATTTTTGGCCTTGGAACCGTCCCTGGATACGCCGCAGTCAGCGCGCACCTGCTCCAAAGGAATCCATTTCCCATAATAAGCCAGTATCATTGTAAGCGACGCCGCGCCGCATTCCAGGGCTTCCATCTGCATGACTACCGGAACTTTTGCGCAGCCTTTGGTCAATGGCTGCCTGCATTGCTGTTTTCCCATTGTACACCTCGTTTCCGGTATGATTCCCCGGCATTTAGTTCACTACAAAAGACATCGGGGATACCCGTTCCACTAAAATGCTGCCTGCATAAACGCCGTCTTCTAACGCCGTCTGGGCCGTTGCCTCATACACCCACTCCCCCGGCATCAGCCCGCCGACATGCAAAAGGTAGGCGTCCGCATCTTCCGCAACCGCCGCCGGCTCCTTCGATACGGCAGTAATCGTACACTCCTGCCCGCCTGCCGTTACCAGCATGCCGCTTCGGATGCTGGCAATGTCTGCTTCTTTCACCAGGCACGACATGGCGCCGTCTTTTACAACTACCGCGGTACTTACCGTTGTATCCAGCTGCCCGAAAACCCCCCATACACAAACGCCTGCCAAAAGCACCAGGACCGCCGCCATACAAAGCCAAACGCCCGGGTTCGATACGCGGATATAGTCGTTTAGCTGCTCTGGCGAAGACACCCGTTTGATGCTCTTATCACGGAAAAGCCGATTTTCCATAGCAACCACCGTCACTTTCTGCGGGGCATGCCGATTATTAACATACCCCGCTATTTTTCTGTTTCATTTTGCCTGTTCGCAAGGTCGGCCCTCTAACCCAAAATCATTTTGCCTGTTCGCAGGACTGGCCCACTAACCCAAAATCATTTTGAATGTTCGCACGGCCGGC
>CASUON010000192.1 GCA_949457475.1 uncultured Lachnospiraceae bacterium | reverse complement strand
TGGTGCAAAGCAGGCAGTTCCTTACTCTGATTTCTGTCCGGATGGAGTACTAGTAAAATTGTTATACATCCCGACCGCAGACCGCCGGCAAGAACCTTTGCTTATTTTCTACTGTAAATCCCGGCGGCCTGCAGTATAGGAAACATAGCGGGGGAAGTAGCCTCGTTACTTTTCATACCTGATGTCATTAACTTTAGGGAATTTGTGGAAAACTACCGCTATATATGCCGCGACGTCCCGCTGGATTGCTTCACTGATGACAGGCGTGAATACAGCATTTCCTTCGCTTCATCCGAGTTAAAGTCTCTCCCGGCTCTTTTGAAAACCTCATAATACCCCTTATGCCTGAAAGCGCTGCATTCAAAAAAATATGTTTATGTTGTGCAAGAAATATGGCAAAGGCAATACGGCGTAATTTTTGCTCAGTAATAGCTTTAAATGTGGAAGTCCGTAATTTTACTTTGTTATAAATATTTCTTGATTACCATCATCTATAATAAATTTATTGTTCTTTGTTTTTATAAGATGAGTTCCAACTGGCATATCTAAATATGGAATAATAGATTCATCATAATTACAAATAGTATTCAATTTATAAATTTTAAAATTGTTTGAATTGTTACTATAATTTTCATCTTCATCACCTTTGAAAAATCTCCATCCACTATCTGGAAAAACGGCACTAGGTTGATCTCTATACATATATCCCACTTTCCATCCCTCTATTGTTATCATATTTGTAGCTATACAGCCATCATTGCCTTCATAATCAATTATTTTCTTTATCTCTTCTTTTTTCTTTTTAAAAATATTCATCTTACCATCTCCTATCTTTATAAATCTTTCAAACTACAAAATTTTAATTTTTCTGTCAGCGTATGGGGTTTGCTGTTAATCTGCTGCTTTGTTTATGAAAATTGACTGCATGTAAACGAAAAAGACCCTCATATGCAAAATGAGTGCCTGAATGGTTAGAGAAGTATTCACTCCATTATTCTACTGCCTTTTCCCAGCTTTTTCAAGTCGTTCGTTATACTCATGAACCAGGATAAAATTATAAATGATTCTTACTTTCTTAATCTGTTAAACAACTGCCGGAAACAGAAAAAACATGGGCGCTTATAAAGAATGTTTACCGTGCATGGAAAGTACATAAACCATACGAAAATACGTCTTTTATGGAAGAGTTTTCTGCATTGACAAGCCTGCCATTAACATCATATTTTTATCGGCTTCACAAATGAAAAAAATGCTAAACGATAGATTCTAATCTGTAGTTTAGCACCATGTTTTACCATTAAACTTTCAAAGACAGGCTGTAAATCCAGTGTTTACACTATTTTGTTTGTATTCTTTTGGAAGAAACAGAATTGTTTGACAATTAACAATTTGGTACAAAATGTTATGCTGCGTATATTTCCATATAATCCATAAATCCCTTGAAAATACAGGCATTGATAACTATTTTTCATCAATCACGAAAAAAAGACGGCCAGAATCTTTCTAGCCGGTGCGTTCTTTTGTATTTTGTTATTTTCACTTAAAATTATCAATCAAAGAAGCTAGGTTATATTATTATTTTATAAAAAATCATATAGCATTTCTTATATGTTAGTACTAACTACCAAGATTGAAATAAACGTTGCAAAATTTTGGAAAATAGTTTAGAATACAGTCAGTTAACATTTTGTACCAAAATGTTATGTGGCGTACATTTTGCTTTTTGTAAGCGAAGCCAATGCAGGAAGAACCTTCCTCCATTCGGTACCCGCCTTTCATACGCATAGACTGAGGGATATATTTTTTCAATTTAGCAAAGCGGTAGGATGTATGCAGACCATAGAAAAGATAAACAAGACAAAAAAGACAGATAAGACATAATAAGGCAAAATAAGGTAAAATAGGGTAAAATAAGATAGAGGTTTTGTAAACATGCAATTTACGTATACCGCATATATCAACCTGCTAACCAGGCTCCGCAGCCAGGGGTATGAAGTGGCAAATTATCATAACTGGCAGGGGAAAAAGAAGTGCGTGATCCTGCGCCATGACATTGATAACAGTATCACAAAGGCACTTTCGCTTGCGGAAAAAGAGGCCGGCGTGGGAGTGTCATCTACATATTTTGTAATTGTCACAAGCGATTTCTATAACGTCAATTCCAGGCACAACCGGGAGAAATTAAAAAAGATGGCAAGCCTTGGGCACGAGATAGGCGTCCACTTCGACGAACTGGCCTATCCGGACGCCGTGGGCGATGGCGCAAAGATCACAGAGATGGTGGCTCGTGAAGGGCGGCTGCTGTCGGATGTGATCGGGCAGAAGGTATCCACGGTTTCTATGCACAGGCCCAGCAAGGGCATATTGGAAGCCAATCTTGCTATACCAGGGTTTGTGAACAGCTACAGCGATACGTTTTTTCGCAGGTTTAAATATGTCTCCGATTCAAGGAGGAGGTGGAGGGAGCCTGTGGAGCAGTACGTAGAAAGCGGGGAATACGACAGGCTTCACATCCTGACCCATGCGTTTTGGTACCATGACGAGGAAATTGACATGCACCGTGTGATTGAGACATATGTGAATGCGGCTAACCAGGAGCGGTACGGGATTTTAAACGAGAACTTTACCGACCTTGGGCGTGTGATGGAAAGAGGTGAAGTCCGATGACTGAATTCATGGCGGGAGGGCCGGTAAAAATCCCGTTTCAGGAAATCCTTGCTTATTTAGAGAGCAATCCGAACAAAACAGATTTTAAGGGGAACCCTGGCGGTTACATTTGTTCCATGGCAAATTTGCAGGAGCTGTCCGATCATACGATCTGCTGGATCAAGGACAAAAAGTACTTGTCGGATGGACTGGCAAAGGAAATGCAAAGCTATCGGGATATTCTTGTCGTATGCCCTTTTGCGCTTGAAATAGAGGGCGTTAGTTGTATTGTTACGGAATATCCAAAAGGCGTTTTTTTTGACATTTTGAACCGTTTTTTTGACACCAGGTTTGCACATTCCATTTCCGATCAAGCGACGGTTTTGACACAACGGGTCGGGCCAAATGTACATATCGGGGCAAACTGCTATATCGGAAAGGATGTAGAGATTGGGGACAACACGATCATCCACCCGAATGTATCCATTATATCGCCGTGTAAGATTGGGCATGACTGCGAGATATTTCCCGGGGCGGTCATAGGGGCGGATGGTTTTGGATATTTCCTGGAGGATGGCGTGCCGTATAGGGAGAAGCATTTTCGCGGGGTGGTGATCGGAAATTATGTGGAGATTGGAGCCAATACTTGTATCGACCGGGGGCTGCTGACCAATACGACGCTTCGCGACCATGTAAAAATCGACAACCTCTGCCATATCGGCCACAATGTGACGATCGAAGAAAACTGCATGGTCATTGCGGGGACGGTAATCTGCGGGAGCGCTGTCATTAAAAAGAATGCATATCTGGCGCCGGCTTCTGTTATTTTGAACCAGATATCGGTCGGGCAGCATGCGGTAGTCGGCGTTAACAGCGCGGCGATTATGAATGTAAAGGATGGCGTTACAGCCTTTGGCACGCCAGCCAGGAGACTTTCGTCCAAAGGCTAAAGATAAAGGGAAACTTTTACGCAAAGGATAAATGGAGGAATCTACAAAATGGATAAATTTATTGGAATAGTAGCGGATTTATTTGGATGTGATAGGGAGGAGCTGTCGCTTGATACGGCATATGGGGAATATGAGAGATGGGACTCTATGATGATGCTACGTCTGATTATGGAGATAGAAGAAGAATATGCGGTAAGCATTCCGATCGAGGACGCGGGAAAGATTAAAACGCTTGCGGACATGTACCGTTATGTAGAAAAGGGCTGATGCAAAGTGAAGATTGCTGTTTTGTCAAATGTCACGGTGGATTTTGTGACAGACCAGTTAAAGAAAGAATTCGAAGTATATAGCCCAGATGGGTACGATACCTGGCAGATGGAGGCCGCCGATCCGATGTCAGGCTTATATAAATGTTCGCCCGAGGCAGTTTTTATTATTTTATATGCCGATAAATTTGAGGAAGGGTTTCAGACGGAAGAGTTAGCGGCTATCCGGATGGACAGCTGGCTGTGTTCGGTGAAGCAGCTTAGCGAGGCGCTACGGCCGGTGCCTGTATTCTTGTCCAGCTTAGATATGGACAGGATATGCTGCGCCCCGGCTTCTTCCATCTGCGGATGCGATGCCCTTGCAGCCGATTGGGAACGGCAGGCTTCGGCGGGCGGGGCGTATATCCTTCCGGTCAAAGAAGCGGTTCGAAACATAGGGCGCGAACAGTTTTATTCCCGCAAAATGTGGTATATGGGCAATTCGCCGTACAGCCTAAAAGGCGCGAAGGCCGTCGCGGAACTTATCAGGCAGTGCTGCGGCTATCTTTCAAAGCCGCGGAAGAAATGCCTTGTCGTCGACCTGGACAATACCCTTTGGGGCGGGGTCATTGGTGAGGAGGGCGTAAACAGCATTGAACTGTCCGCCCATAAAGAAGGGGCGCGTTATTACGACGCTCAAAAATGCCTGAAGCGGATGAAGGAGAATGGGGTAATGCTTGCCATAGCGTCCAAGAACAATCTGGAGGACGTAAAGCCTGTGTTCCACCATCCGTATATGCTGCTGCAAGAAGACGATTTTGTATCGCTCAAGGTAAATTGGGAGGCGAAGGCCAAAAACGTGCGGGATATGGCGGATGAACTGAACATCGGCCTGGATGCGTTTGTCTTTTTCGACGATAACCCAGCTGAGCGGGAACAGATGAAATCCATGTGCCCGGATGTATCGGTCGTTGATTTTCCAAAAGATACATCCATGCTCCCATTTGTTATCGAAGATATTTACGAAACATATTTTAAAGCCTTATACGTTACGGATGAGGACAGGGAAAAGACGGAATCCTACAGGCAAAGCCAAAAGCGCAAAGAATTACAGTCTCGTTCCTCGAGCGCCCAAGACTATCTGCGTAATCTACAGATCATTGCCGATATACACCGGATGCGGAGCGATGAGCTTGCAAGGGTAGTGCAGCTGGCAGGAAAGACCAACCAGTTCAATACGACTACGATCCGGTATTCAGAAAAGGAAATTCTGGAACTCTCGCAAGGAAACGACAGTGACGTCATAACCGCGTATATGGAGGACCGGTTTGGCAAAGAAGGCTTGACGGCAGCTATGGTCGTCCGGTATAACGGGGAACGCGCGTCGATAGACAGCTTTCTTATGAGCTGCCGGGTGATGGGGCGCAAATTTGAACACGCCATTATGGACGCGTTTCTTTCATGGCTAAAGACAAGCCGTCCGCAGGTAAAATACATATATGCGGAATACATAAAAACAGCAAAGAATAAGCCGGTGGAAAACCTGTACGATTCGTTTGGCTTTTCGTGCGAACGGCAAACAGGAAAACCGCAGGAGGCCGGATATCGGAAATATTATGGAATGCAAGTGGAGCAATGGCCGTCGGCCAATGCTTTCGCAGAAAAATTTGCCAGCGTTCCATATAAAAAAATTACCGGGATTGGAGAGCAGGAATGCTAAGTGTGGACCATATAGGTTATGCCGTAAAAAGAATGGAAAAAGCAATTACAGATATGGAAACAATGGGATTTTGCTTCGGCGACAGGATCGCGGACTCAGACAGGAAAATCGAGCTTTCCTTTGGTGAAAAAGACGGATATCGAATCGAACTGGTATCCCCATCTGAAAAGGGGTCGCCAGTCGATCAGATATTAAGCGATACAGGCCCGTCCCCTTACCATATTTGCTACAGGTCGGATGATTTTGAGGGCGATCTGCGAAAAATGACCCGGGGGGGGGTATCGCATAGTGATAAAGCCCGCGCCTGCGGTGGCGTTTGACGGACGCCGGGTGGTTTTTTTGTATTCGCTGGCCCTTGGGCTGGTTGAAATTGTGGAATCTTAGGGGCTTGTAGGCGACGTGTCGGATGGAAAGCAAAGGATTTTAGTACAAAATGTTTATACAAAATAAAGTCTAACATTGAAAAGCTGGGAATATCATTTGTTGAAAATAATAAAAACGGATTACCTTAAAAGGAATAAGGCGATCCGTTTTTTTATATGATTCGGTTGTTTTTTGGTTGTTTTCTATTTATAAGAGGTTGAAAAGGTTTTATTATTGAAAAGGTTTTATTATTAAAAAGTTTCACTATCGAAAAGGATCATCTTGGAAATAATTTATTGCCAAAAAGGTTCATGATTGCAAAAGTTTATCATTTAAAATTTCTCATAGTTAACAATTTATAAGAAAATGTTAACTGAATGTATTCTAAACTATTTTCTATTTTTTTGCAACTCTTATTTCAAAATTAGTATTTATTGCTAATTTCTATGGCTGTTTTTCTGTGTTTATTATTCAATAATTACAATTATTTGAATGTTTTTATCCTGTTCCAATCAATATTATATTCTAAAATTCCAAATAAAAAACGATACATGTATGTACGGCTAGGAATTTTTTGGGCGTTTTCTTTAATATTTGCGGAAAGATATTTCTAAAATCCCTTTTATTTCAAGGCTTTGTGGGTTTTTGAGGGGAATGTCCCGCATAACATTTTCTTATAAAATGTTATGTACGGTAGGATGTAATTTTATATAGGAAAGCATGGAACAAAGTTGCGTTCCAGGAAAAGGGACCGGTGAGTTTTATACCAGGAAACGTGGGACGAAGTTACGTTCCGGGAAAAAGGACCGGTGAGTTTTATGCAGGAAAGC
>CASUON010000191.1 GCA_949457475.1 uncultured Lachnospiraceae bacterium | reverse complement strand
GAATTCAACTGCCGGATAACAATCTATTATTGTTTTTTTATAGCATGTTCTGCATATCCCCACCCCGCGAAAAGCAACCGGCTGCTTTTATTTATTATGCTGCGCTGCTGTTTCAAGCAAGGCTTGCAGCGCGCTGTAATCTGTGCCCGGGTTTTTCTTTTTTGCAATCTTGACCAGTTTTGCACCAAGCACGCGGTACATATCCTGGTCTTCCGCATCCAGGCAGTCCAGATGTTTTTGGACTGTTTTTGCGTCATTGCGTTCAATCGGGCCGGTCAGCGCTTGTATGCAGTCTTTTTGTATGCAGTTTTTGACATTTTGCTGTATGAGCATATCTGTAGCTGTCCTTGCGTCCTGTCTGGAAAAACCGCATTCTTCCAGCAGGCGGTAGCCTGTATCCAATACAGCCGCTACCTGGTTGCTAAGTATGCTTGCGGCCGCGTGGTATTTTGGCTTGCATTCCCCCGAAATTTGGCAGACCGTATTTCCAAGTCCTGTAAATAGCCCAGAAACGGCTTCTACCGCATACGGGTCGCCCTCAACAGTAAAGAACGCGCGCTCTAGTATTTGATAGGAAGAAAAGCGGTTGTCAAACGGCAGCATAGGGTGCAGGGAACAGCCGTAGGCATTGGTCTGTGCAATGCCGCTAAAAACGCTGGCTGGCATTGCACCGCTGCAATGGCATATAATTTTTCCATCCAGTGGATAATGACGAAGCGTTTCCCACGCTTGGCGGATCAGCCCGTCCGGCGTTGTAATAAACAATAGATGGCATTGCGCTACGAGCGCGGCCGGATCGTCATACGGTTTGGAACCGGTAAACGCTGCCGCGCTATGTGCGGCTTCTTTTGACAGGTCATAATATCCGGCAACCGGAATATCTGCTTCTGCTAGGTATTTTCCGATGGAACAGCCAGCGCGGCCGGCCCCGATAAATCCTGTAATCATAATGGCTCCTTTGCTGAAATAATTTTTCTAAAATAGTTTTTCTAAAATAGTTTCTGAAAAGTGCTGTGAAAATAGTTTTGCCGAAATACATTTGTGAAAATATAAAATGAAAGATATGATACCATTATTTGGGAGATGTTTCAAGGGTTTTGCGCGAAAAAAACAAATAAAACGGTTGAAATTGCATGCCTAAAAGCTATATAATGGGGCAGAGAAAGACAGGGAGGCAGAATGATATGCAATGGATCAAAGAACAAGGGTATGAATTTATCGAAGGCGGCGTCTGCGCGGCTGGCGGATTTGCCGCAAATGGCTGCAACTGCGGATTAAACCCGGACCCGGGAAAAAATGACTTGGGGCTTATTTTCAGCGCGGAATGCTGCAACGCTGCGGCTGTTTATACGACCAATAAAGTAAAAGCCGCACCGATTTACGTTACGAAGGAGCATCTAGAGGCAAGCGGCAACTGTGCAAGGGCTGTGATTGTAAACAGTAAAAACGCAAATGCTGGGACGCCGGACGGGCTTGTAAAAGCACAAAAGATGTGTGAGCTTGCCGCAGGGCAGCTTGGCATTTCACCAAAGGAGGTGCTGGTGGCTTCTACTGGCGTCATCGGCCAGGAACTTCCCGTCGAGCGGATCGAAGCGCATATCGCCGAGCTGGCGGATGGGCTTTCGGCGGAAAACCATGAGAAAGCAGCGACCGCTATCATGACGACAGATACTGTAAAAAAAGAGGTCGCAGTCTCTTTTGAACTGGGCGGGAAAGTATGCCGACTGGGCGGTATGGCAAAAGGCAGCGGCATGATCCATCCGAATATGGCGACGACGCTCAACTTTGTCACAACAGATGCAGTAGTTCCTGTGCAGGTGCTGCAACAGGCACTGGACGAGACCGTAAAGGTAACTTATAATTGCCTGAGCGTTGACGGGGATACTTCTACAAATGATATGGTGCTTATTTTGGCAAACGGGATGGCAGGCAACGAACCATTAGAAGCAGGAGGAGAGGCATACCAGATTTTTCAAAAAGCGCTGTACCTGGTGCTGGTCAATCTAACGCGTATGCTTGCCGCAGACGGCGAGGGCGCGACAAAGCTTTTGGAATGTACTTGTAAGGGTGCGCCCGACTGGGATACGGCAATTACAGTCGCAAAAAGCGTTATCCGTTCCCCGTTGGTAAAAACGGCGATGTTTGGCGCGGACGCGAACTGCGGCCGTATTCTATGCGCGGTCGGCTATGCGCAGGCGGAATTTGAAACAGACCGCGTTAGCGTTGTGCTTGCTTCATCCAAAGGGGAGATCGAAGTGTGCCACGACGGGATGGGGATTGCGTTTTCCGAGGAGCGCGCGGCAGAGATACTTGCCGAGGATGAAATCCAAATCTGCGTAGATTTGAACCAAGGGCATGCGTCCGCAAAAGCATGGGGCTGCGACCTGACCTACGATTATGTTAAAATCAACGCAGATTACCGCAGCTGACAACCCAAGTGGTGTAGAAGGGAGTATTTGCAATGGATTATTTTGACTGCCATGCAGACACGTTGACTTGCGTCCCGGCATCCGAATCCTTATGGGAAAACACCTGCAACCTGGACTTGAGACGGGTGCGGCAATTTGCCAGCCAGTATGCGCAGATTTTTGCAATCTGGAAAGACCAGGCGGAAATTTTGCCGGGGCGTTTGGAGGAAGATTTTTTGCAAATTTACGGCAGGGCTGTGCAGCTTCTAGAAGAGCAGGCGGAATGGGTACAGTGGTGCAAAAGCGCCCGCGATATGCAACATGCCCACCAGGCAAAAAAGGCGGCAGCTTTTTTGTCGATAGAAGATATTTCTATCATGGGGACAATGGTGGGGCAGCTTCGGGAGCTTGGCATTTGTTTTGCCATGCTGACTTGGAATTATGAAAACTGTTATGCGTGCGGCGCTGTGGCGGGCCAGTCTAAAGGGATTACCGCACAAGGGCGCGAACTGGTACGCAAACTACGCCAGCAGCAGGTAATCCTGGACATTTCCCATTTGTCAGACCAAGGTGTAGAAGACTTGTTCCAAGAAACGGACGCCCCTGTTATGGCTTCGCATTCCAATGTGCGCAGCATTTGCAGCCATCCGAGGAATTTGCAAGAGGCGCATATCAAGGAGCTGATACGGCGCAAAGGTTTGATGGGCATCAATTTTTACGGGCCGTTTGTAAAGGAAAATCCCCAGATAGAGCATCTGCTTTGGCATATCGACGCGGTTTTTTCTATGGGCGGGGAAGATGTGTTAGCCATTGGCAGCGATTTTGATGGGTGTGCGGATGAGTTTCCAAAGGGAATGGCCGATGTACTTGCAGTTCCCCGCTTAAAGGCGTTGATGGAACAGGCGGGGTTTGGCCAGGATATGATCCAAAAGCTGTTTTTTGGAAATGCGCAGAGGTTCTTGCTTCAAAATCTGCCTGAAGTCTAGAGTCCAACCTATTATCATATGGCAATGTTGTAAAGCAGGCGGTAATAAATGTTAAAGTCCAACTTATTATTATATGGCAATGTTGTAAAGCAGGCGGAAATAAATGTTCATTTCTGCCTAGTTGAAATACTAGAGTTTGCAGAGCTTTTGTTTGACAGATTACCGCGGTCGTAGGTATAATACAGACATGACATGGTATAACGAGGCATTGCATGATATGACATGCTATAACAAGATATATCAAGACATAGTATTAACATAGTATTAACATAGTATTAACATAGTATGACCAAGGTATTACATAACTGTCGCCTGCGCGACCGCGTGTGCATTATAAAAATAAATAAGAAGAAAAGGAGAAAAACGATGCCATTTATTGATTCCAAAATTACATTAAAAGTATCTGATGAGAAAAAAGAAGCGATTAAATCCGAACTTGGGGCTGCCGTTTCTTTATTGAGCAAGCCAGAAAGCTTTCTAATGGTAGGGTTTGATGATGAATACACTTTGTATATGGCCGGCAACAAATTGGAAAAAGGCGCTTTTGTAGCTGTTAGCCTGTTTGGAAACGCATCTTCTGCCGCATATGAGAAAATGACGGCGGAGATTTGCCGCATATATGAAAAGCACTTGGGGATACCGCAGGATAAAGTCTATGTGACCTACTCTGGGATCAACGATTGGGGCTGGAATGGCAGCAATTTTTAAGTGATTTCGCAGGCAGGGCTTTATTATTTTTACAAGGAGAATCATAACGAATGAAAAAGATGGAAGACTATGTAAGAACGATACCGGATTTTCCGGAACCTGGTATTTTATTCCGCGATGTGACAAGCGTCCTGCAGGACCCGGACGGGCTGAAGCTAGCGATTGACTCTATGATCCAACTGTTGGATGGGACGGATTTTGACGTAGTGGCAGGTACCGAATCCAGAGGGTTTATGTTTGGCGTGCCAATTGCTTACCAGCTGGGCAAAGCCTTCATACCCGTCCGAAAAAAAGGGAAACTGCCGTGCGAGACCATTTCCGCGGAATATGCGTTGGAATACGGGACGGCAGAGATTGAAATCCACAAAGACGCAATAAAACCGGGGCAGAGGGTTGTGCTGGTAGACGATCTGATTGCAACCGGGGGAACGATCGAGGCAAGCATCCGGTTAGTCGAGCAGCTGGGCGGAAAAGTGGCAAAAGTGATATTTTTAATGGAACTTGCAGGGTTAAAAGGCCGGGAAAAATTGGCAGGCTATGAAGTAGCGTCTGTTATTTCCTATGAAGGCAAGTAAGAGGGGCAATATCCAGAAGATGGATACTAGTAAGATTTTTAGATTCATAGAAATAGAATATAAACTGAAAAATGATACAAAATTAAATGGGAAAGAATGGAGAAAATAAAATGGTAATTGTTAATACAGATTATATTACAGGAAAAGAGTTGGAAATGATTGGGCTTGTTAAAGGGAGCACAATCCAAAGTAAAAATATTGGTCATGATATCGGGCAGGGTTTTAAAACACTTGTAGGTGGGGAATTAAAATCCTATACAGAGATGATGAATGATGCAAGGGCGCTTGCTACACAGCGTATGGCTGCAGAGGCCGAACAGCTGGGAGCGGATGCGGTTGTAAACGTCCGTTACGCATCTTCTGCAGTAATGGCTGGCGCGGCTGAAGTTATGGCATATGGAACAGCCGTAAAGTTTAAGTAGACGTAAAAATGCCTGCACAAGGATATTATACGATAAAACATACTTTTCAGCCGGTATGGGATACATCTTCTCAGATTTTGATCCTGGGCACATTTCCATCGGTTAAATCCAGGGAAAACAATTTCTATTACGGCCACCCGCAAAACCGCTTTTGGAAAATGCTCGCGGCGGTTTACCGTGAACCGGTGCCCCAAACGGTAGATGAGAAGAAAGGGATACTATTAAAACACCATCTTGCGGTCTGGGATGTCGTTGACCAGTGCGACATTATTGGTTCAGCAGACAGCAGCATTCGCAATGTGATTCCAAGCGATATCGCAGGGCTGCTGGAAAAAAGTGCCATTTATAAGATTCTGGCAAATGGAGCGAAAGCATATGAGCTGTACCACCGCTACCAATATGGGCAGACGGGGATTGCGGCTCATAAGCTGCCGTCTACAAGCCCGGCAAATGCGGCATGGCCGCTGGGGCGTTTGGTACAAGCGTGGGGCAGGGAGCTTATATAAATGCCTGCCATACTAATACTTTTTCGCAGCCGTCTTTATTGTAGATAGGCAATGAAGGCGGCTTTTTTACGGTTATTGCAGTAAATTCTTTTCATTTGGAGCCTGCTTTTGATGTACCTATAGGCTTTACAGGCTCTAGTGCTCCATCCAGACAGAAATTAAAGTAAGGGACTGTCTGGATCGTACCAATGCTAGGTAAAATTTTGACGGCGATGCGGTTCCATCGACTAGAAATTATAACGACGCAGTGGTGCGGAGCAGGCAGTTCCTTACTCTGATTGTCCGGATGGAATACTTGGTCATCTGGATTGTTAAATTTATAGTTATGAGCTATAATACAGCTTATAGGAGGGGAATTATTTGAACAGCGAAACTAAGAATGAAAGAACGAAAGACGCGTATCAAGATAGCGTCCCGCATTTAGAAAAAAGCTTGGAAAAACCTAAACAAATACGTTATAACCGTAAGTATAAGGATACCCTTTTTACAGCACTTTTCAAAGACCGAAGATATGCAAAATACTTATATGAATCGCTGTTTCCAGACAGCAGACCAATATGTGAGGATGACATTACCGTTTTAAAGTTAGAAAATATATTTACCGTTGATATGTATAATGATGCATGTATCTTGGTAAAAAACCGCCTGATTCTCCTTACAGAACATCAGGCGACGATCAATAGGAATATGCCGCTTCGGCTGCTTTTGTATATAGCAGAAGAATACAAACGGATTTTTTCTGGAGAAAAGGGGAAAGATTTATACAAAAGGAAACTTGCGAAAATACCAAGCCCGGATTTTTACGTTGTATATACAGGAAAAGAGGAGCATCCACCTGCATTGCGTCTCAGTGAAGCTTTTTATGGGCCGGTAACTTCTTTAGAGCTTACTGTACGGGTTATAAATTTCCAAAATGCTACTGGGATTTTGGAAGAATTTATCTGTATTTCGCAGGAAATTGATGCCAGTGTCCAAAGCGTACATGGGCAGGAAAAAGTAAACCAGATCAGGAGAATCGTAAAAAAATACGAAGATTCTAGGTATATGCTTTCCACATTTTTAAAAGAGAGGGGAGATGTTGTCGATATGATAAATGAAACACTGGATTATAATGACTTTTTAAATCTCCAGATAGAAGCTGCCCTGGAAGAAGGGATCGAGCAAGGGATCGAGCAAGGGATCGAGCAAGGGATCCAGCATGT
>CASUON010000190.1 GCA_949457475.1 uncultured Lachnospiraceae bacterium | reverse complement strand
GGACTTCTTGCATCCCGGAGCGGAACATCCGGACGGGCCTGCTGCCTGGTTCCGGTGTCCGGGATACAAAAATATGCACAGTTTGTTGGATAACAACCTATTATTTCTCATTTTTAAGGGATATCCCCACCCCGTGAAAAGCAACAGCTTGCGGACGCCCATCAGGCGTATACAAAAAACACTGCGCTATATTACGCAGTGTTTTTTGCCGGCTTTCCTGCCTTTTCCTACCCGAGCATAACCTTGCACTGTTTTTTGTAACATGCAATCGCATACTTTACAACCTCCTGCACCCCATCGTCTGCAAGCTCGTCTTCATACTTGGTAGATGCGATCTGCTGCAGCGCTTTTTGGCAGGCGGCCTTTAAATTTCCGTCATGCGCGTACTTTACTTCAATAATGATCCCCATATCCCCGGTATCTGGCTCTACCAGGATATCCGCGTACCCCTCCCCCATTTCCCTGTTGGAAGATACGCCCCAGCGCTCTTTGACCCCCAAGACCCCGAGCAAGACGCCGTGGTAAAAATTTTCTTTCATACCTTTTCGAACAGCTGTATCATGGATACTGATAGTCTTTTTTAGATATTGTGTAAAGACCTTTTCTACATTTTCCACGTCTTTATTCTGTAGGGCGTCGCAAAAAGAGTTTAACATCGGAACGTCTTCCCTGACATGCTCTTGAAAGTAATCCATAATCTGCGTCACAAAAATATCCCGTATTTCCAGATTTGGAATGGCCAGCTTCATAAGCCTTCCTTCCGCTTTGCCACGCCTGGTCAGGTATCCGGTCATAAAAAGCAGGCTCCAGATATGGTCGATCGTCTGGTACATCTCCGGGTAGGTTAGCTCCTGGCAAATTTTTTTTGTAATTACTTCGCCCGCTACCAGACGCTCAATCTCCCGCTTTGCCGAAACATCCGCCGAATCCCGGATAAACCGTTTCACCGCGTCGTTATTGCTAGTGTTTATCCAGTAGTTCTGCGGCTGTATCGTTTTGTCCGTATGGAGTTTTGCAAGGTGGCAGATCACATCCCAAGGGCAGTAAACTTGCGTATTTCCAAACTGATACCCGTCGTACCATTCTTTTACTGCGTCAAAATGCCCAGAACAGCCATAGTATTCTAACAGTTCTCGTACTTGCGTATCTGTAAATCCAAAATATTCATCGCATTCAGCATCCGCAACAGACAAAACGCGCAGATTATTCAGCCCCGTAAAAATACTTTCCTTTGATATCCGCAGGCAGCCGGCCAGGATTGCAAATTTCAGGCTATCGTTTGTTTTCAGCGTCTGTCCGAGCAGGTTGCGCAAAAGGGCAATCATCTGCCTATAATAGCCATTCGCCGACGCCTTTGCCAAAGGGACATCGCATTCGTCGATCAGCAGGACTACTTTTGTCCCATAATGCTTTTCCAGCATCCCCAGCAGCTTTTTCAAACTGCTGCAAAACACGGCCTCGGTCATATGGTCATCTAAAAGCTTTTGATACTCTGATTTATCATGCGCATTTAATTTTTCACTGTCCAACAAATAATACAGCTTTGCAGCCACTTCATTGACCATCTGGACTGCCATCTGAAACGCCGTCCCATATGCCAGGGCGTCAATCCCTTTCATGGAAACAGAAACAACCGGATATTTGCCCATATATGTTTCACAAAGCGCAGTTTCTTTCGAGATATCCAGCCCTTGGAAAATACTTTTATCCCCGTCTATGGAAAAAAATTTTTCCAGCATACTCATATTCAGCGATTTCCCAAACCTCCGCGGGCGGGTAAACAGGGTTACCTTCCCCCAGCCACGTAGGAATTCGCGAATAAGCCCTGTTTTGTCTATATAGTAAAAATCTTCGGAACGGAGTTCCTCAAAATTTTCAATCCCTATCGGCAGTTTCTTTTTTTGTTTTTCCATTTTTGTTTCTCCATTTGCATTTCCATGTTTTACTCCCATTATGCACACCCGCCTGCTTTTTATCGCATTACCTGGTCTTATTCAAATACCAGAGCCTTGCGATAAATACGGCCTGCCCTATCGCATACGCCCCGATAATCGTAAAACACGGAACTACGGTCATATATCCTGTAAAGATCAGACCGAAAATAGAAATCGCTATCGTAGCGTTCATCACTTTAAAGCCGCTTGCCATCGCAGCGTTGCTCAGCGCGATGTTGCGCTCATCATTTTCTTCAATTTCCATGTCTTTTGTCTTTTTCACTAATAAATCACAGGCCCCGCACACAACGAAGAACATTCCTATCAGGGAAGTCCCTACCACGATCAAGTCCGGGCGCGGCACCGGCGCCAGCTCATGTATTCCAAGCCCGTATAGCAGCAGCCCTCCCAGCAAAATTACCATACCTAAAATAGCTAGAGCCGCCTGTCCCCATTTTTTCATATCTTCTCCTCCTCATAAATAAAAATTTCCTCAATACTCATTTGAAAATACCGCGCAAGTTTGAACGCCAACTGGATCGACGGATTATAGCGCCCGTTTTCCAAAGAACCAATTGTCTGCCGCGATACTTCTAACGCGCTGGCTAATTCCTCCTGCTTGATTCCACGTTGTTTCCTTAATTCTTCCAGCCGGTTCTTCATACCATCCCCCCTCGTATGGAACATATAGAAAATACGGAAAGCATGCTTTCCATGTTTTCTTAAAAGGATTATAACACAACAATCTCAAATGTCAAGCACACTTTCCATTCACTTCCGAAATTCTTATTGCCATTATATACTTGCGCAATATCCAACTCAATACCCCCTTTTGAGTACTCCTATATATAACAACGCAAGAACCTTTTTTGTCCCGTTGAATAATATCGAAATAACATTTTGTTTTCTATTTTATTTCAATGATTCAATATCCGGCAGGGAGATTGTACCGTGGGCAATGCGAAAACTGCTACAGGCCGATCCCACTTCCTGATAGGAAATAGGATCGGCCTGTGTAAGTTTAGTGCACGCCAGTATATATTATAGTTATATCAATGTCCTGTTTACAGCCCACAGCTTTGCAACCTCATAGGAGGAACCGTAATAGCTATCGTAATGTTTGGCTTCTGCAAACAGCGTATCATAGACGCGCCCGTCGATTTCCGTCCAAGCATGCCCGGTGTCGTCACAGATATAAACCTTCTCGTAGCCGCATTCGTGTGCCAGAAAGGCAAACGCGCTTGCCTCTGAAACGCAGCATCCGCATCCCCTTAGGAATTCATCGTTCGCAAACGTCATCTCCCAGCCCGGCGTCTGCCTAGCGTCGTTCAGTTTCCGGTACTGCCTGTACGGATGCTTTAACACCCAGTCGAACACTTTATGCAGCTTCTGCTCTTTCGTGTCTGCCGCAGCCGTGATTTCCTGCATAATCGCGCGGGCCCTGATCATGGTTTCCACCTTTTCGTTGTTGTAGCCGCTTTTTACCGCTTTTCCATCCTTTCCAAGCGGTATGCCGTCAACCGTGGCATTTTTTACCTGCGCGCCGTCCGTGCGCTTTAAGAAATAATACTCTTCCCCTGTTTTTATCCAACCGGTAGCCCGCGTCCCGTCCCCATCGACATAGTATGTTTTGTGGAAACTTTTCACGAACTCATTTTGTGCCTTCTTCCCATCTAGGTAATAGTAAGCCCCGTCAATCTTCCATCCGTTGATGAAAAACGTCTTAGAAACTTTCCCTTTATAATTGCCAGAAAAGACGACGGTCGCTTTCGCTTTGCCTACCTGATCGTTATTTTTATATGCAACCGTATAATATTTGGAAGGGATCGTTTTCCCATCCTTGTCCATAACCGTAACTTTCGGCTGTATGGCTTTTCCGTTATAAATAAAAGACTCTTTTTTGAACGTCAGGCTTTTCGTATCAATTTTTGCAATCCTTTGCGGCTGAACAAGCTGTTTCCCACATACCGAACAGTAACGCCCCGCGGTGCGCCCCGCCTGTTTGCCAGTGGCCGGTTTTAATTTTCCTGCCTTTGCTTTATGCCCGTCTGCACATGGATCCGGTTTTTCGTCCTCCCCCGGCTGGACTTCTGTTCCAGGCCCGTCCGGTTCAACTGGGCCAGGGTTGCCTGGCGTATCTGGCCCTGGATTGTCTGGTACATCTGCTCCTGCGTTATCCGGCGTATCCAGGCCTGGATCATCTGGTACATCCGCTCCTACGTTATCCGGCGTATCCAGGCCTGGATCATCTGGTACATCTGCTCCTGCGTTATCCGGCGTATCCAGGCCTGGATCATCCGGGACTGGGCTGCCCGGCGTACCTGGGACAGAATTGCCCCGTCCAAGCTCGTTTTCAGCCCGTGGCGTCGCAACCTCCTGGGACGCCAGAACCCCTGCCGGTTGCGCAAGCGCCCCTTTTACTGTTACCGGCGGCATGGCGCAGGAAACCGAAAGGGCTGCTATAACGGCCAGGGCTGCCTGCCTACGCATCTTTTTTCTATTCCCATAAATATATCGCATTTTTCTCTCCTTTTTGTACACCACATCCCAAATGTGGAAACCAGCCTTCTTTGACCGTTAGCCCATATACCGTATTGGGCCGCTATTTATCGGCCCCACCGTTTCGGCTTTCACAACAAAATCCTGACAATACAATCTTAACAATACGATTTTGGCAATACGATCTTGCCGTTGCCACATATTTAAAGCGTGTTGGAAAATTGCTTTTCGTTAGATTTGCATCACATTTTGCAGACGATAAATTTCCTGCCCAGGAAATAGCCTTTCGGTTATCGCTCCTGAGTGCCGGGCAACCTCCCTGCAAAATATGACGCATCCCTTACGGAAAACCTTTTTCAAACACGCTCTAATAATTAAATTCCGTTGAATCAATTACTTCCCACGTTTTATCAGATATCATAAATGCCAGCTCATCAGGCTGGTCTACCGGCACATAGAGGATGCCTGTAACCATTTCCTCATAAAACTTGGCGACAAGCGGCATTACGTCCCCTTCTTCAAACTTGAGCAGCGCTTTGCCAAGTGCTGCTATGATAAACGGCGGATAGCCAATCGCCCTGCATATTTCTTTCATATCTTTTGACTTTGTCGCTTTCGTTACGACTTCGTGTGCAACGATCCTCGCTTTTTCCCACCCGTTATCGAAATTATCTTTCATAGCCTTCATAAATGTGCTGTGTTTTAAACCGGCTAAATAGGTTGCACGGAAGGTCATGCTGTCTGGGTAGCAGACACATGGGATGCGTTTGCAGATGCCGTTGCCCGACGCCTTTGCAAACTGTTTGCGCCAGTCGTCAAATAGCTTATGTAAATCCGTATGCTGCCAAGACTGGATCGGACAGCATGTGTAATCGGGCGCGTCGTCGTATTCCGCTGCTTTTTCAGGCAGCATTGCCACCTGCTTGACAATAAAATTTTGTTTCTGATAAATGATTTTACCATATGGTCTCCAATCATTCGGTTCAACTTTCATATTGTGTCCTCCATCAATAAAAATAAGGATGCTTTTTATCTTTTATCGACATAAATGGAGAAAATACTTAGCCCAAAATCCTCCATGCTTATATTTCCCGTTTTTCCGGTTATACTAATCCCATCAGAAGAAGGAGGGAGCAATGAAAGCAACGGATAAAAACAAGCGAATCCGCACGGTCCCAAAAGGTGCCTGGGAAGGCGGCATTATCAATGAGGAAAAAAAGATTTCCAAAAAGCGGCACCTGAATGAGATTGCTACGGATAGCCAGGGAAACGGATACCCTATTTTTCCAGAAAGCCAAAACGTGTGATTGTAAATGACTTCGGTTTTGCTGAATCTGAAATTTGATAAAATTTTATAAAATTTCATAAAACAAGATGCAACAGCAAGCTGTTTCACTTGCCATGAATAAACAAGGCTGCAGCCCTTGGAAACGGCTGCAGCCTTGTCCCCTATCTTCTTCCAGAGCAACTCTAAGACTATGCGACCCGATGCGATAGTGCAATGCGATCTCTTTTTGATAAATTGTGATGAAAGGGGACACCCTAACAAAATAACAATATCCCCCGATTTTCAACATCTGATTCAGTAAAATAAGTAAAACTACTCCAAGAAACTAATTTGATTATCTTGCATTGATTTCACTTTTCTTTTAAGGCAAGTATTATATGTCCCCACCTCTACGCTCTCAAAACAGCCACACTCCCATGCTGAATGCCAACCTCGTGAAGATTTATCTGTTCTGCACAAGTTTCAATTATGAAATTATATTTTGAAGCAATTTGAGCCATTTCCCTTGCCAATCCAATCATTTTTTTCAGCCAATCGCTCAAATGTTTGCGTCTGTCATAAACAGGTTGGTGTCTATCCTTTGGTAGTAGTCTGAATATTGTCGCTCATATTCTCTCCTTTATGGCAAAAAATAGAGCATATAGATTTTCAGTTTCTATATGCTCTAACGCTATCACTATATTTGATTTAATTTGATATGACTGATTATGCCAACTGCATAACTTCGGCTTCAAGTTCCCTCGCATCTTCCAATGTTAATTTTGGGAAAAAATTGGGTATTTCTTCTACCGTAATTCTCCCGTTTTTTAACATTATCCTTGCATTTTCCCTTGCTTCTTCTGCACGTTCACTTCTGATAAACGACTTCATTATCTGTTCTTCATCAAACAAACTCATCATAATCGTCACAACCTCCTTTTCTCTCTCAAGCAAATATTCCCTTAAAACATTCCTGTCTTTGCAAATTCGGATTGTTTCTGTAACCGCCTTTTGCGTCATTCCATGCTGTTTTGTCTGCTCATTAAAAACTTTACAGAAAATAATGTATTGATTGATAATGTCCTCTGTGTCACTCTCATAGATGACCTTTGCCCTTACCT
>CASUON010000189.1 GCA_949457475.1 uncultured Lachnospiraceae bacterium | reverse complement strand
GGTGTGAGAGGACGGCGGTTAATCACCGCCTCCTACTCGATTTTCTCATGTTCCTATTATTTCTTTAAGATTCTATTTTTCTTTAAGATTCTATTCTTCTTTAAGATTCTATTTTTCTTTAAGATTCTATTTTTCTTTAAGATTCTATTTTCTTTAATTTCTATTTCTATATATTCTATTTCTATTTACTCTGTTTCTATATATTCTATTTCTATATATTCTATTTCTATTTATTCTATTTATTTCTATTCATATTCTATTATTTGTGCATGCCGTTTATTCGCTTAATATTATTAGGAATTTTAGCCATATCCAACGAAAAGTAATTTACATAATAGAAAAAATATAAAAAAATAATCTATTTCATCAGATGATAGTAGAATGTTTTATTAAATTGTCAAATAATCTGACAATTGTTCCTGAAATACATGTTTACATCACCGTGTAAAAGTTGTATATTCTTAATCAGAAAAATTAGGCCATAACCAACAGGCCGCAAATAACAGGCTGCAACGAGCAAGGCCAGAAGCCATAGCCAACAGGCTGCAATCAGCAAGGCCGCAACCAGAACCAACATAGAAAGGAAGACTACAATGACGATAAATATACAAAAGGAATGTGGCGCAAAGCCAATGGGGATGTACGACCCGCGTTTTGAGCACGACAGCTGCGGTATTGGCGCGGTTGTAAACGTCAAAGGCGTCCAGAGCCATGCGACGGTGGAGCATGCGTTGCATATCGTAGAAAATTTACAGCACAGGGCGGGCAAGGACGCGGAAGGCAAGACCGGCGACGGCGTGGGCATCCTGCTGCAGGTGTCGCACCGGTTCTTTGCGAAAGTGTGCAGGCCGCTTGGCATCGCGTTAGGGGAAGACCGGGATTACGGCGTAGGCATGTTTTTCTTCCCGCAGGAAGAATTCCAGCGCCAGCGCGCGATGAAAATGTTTGAAGTCATCGTGCAAAAGGAAGGCATGGAGTTTTTAGGCTGGCGCAAAGTGCCGACCGCGCCGCAGCAGCTGGGCAAAAAAGCTGTGGACTGCATGCCGTATATTATGCAGGGGTTTGTAAAACGCCCGCAGGATGTGCAAAAGGGGCTGGATTTTGACCGCCGGCTGTATATTGCGCGCCGGGTATTTGAACAGTCCAATGATTTTACCTATGTCTGCTCGCTTTCAAGCCGGACGATCGTATATAAAGGGATGTTCCTCGTAGGCCAGCTGCGCCTGTTTTTTGCCGATTTGCAAGACCCGGATTATGTCAGCGCGATCGCGACCGTGCATTCTAGGTTTTCTACAAATACGAACCCGAGCTGGGAGCGCGCGCATCCAAACCGGCTGATCGTGCACAACGGCGAGATCAATACGATCCGGGGCAATGTGGATAAAATGTTCGGGCGCGAAGAAACGATGACCAGCGGGGCGCTGGACGCGCAGCTGTCCAAAGTACTGCCTGTTGTAAACGCCGAAGGCTCCGATTCGGCGCAGCTGGATAATACGCTGGAGTTTTTCGTTATGAGCGGCATGCCGCTGCCGCTTGCGGTAATGATTATGATTCCGGAGCCGTGGTCGCATAACGATACGATGACGCAGCGCAAAAAAGACTTTTACCAGTATTATGCGACGATGATGGAGCCGTGGGACGGCCCGGCGTCGATCCTGTTTTCCGACGGGGATTTGATGGGGGCGGTATTGGACCGCAACGGGCTGCGCCCGTCCAGGTATTACCTTACGGACGACGACCAGCTGATCTTATCTTCCGAGGTTGGCGTGCTGGATATTGCGCCGACGAAAATTGTCAAAAAAGACCGCCTGCGCCCGGGCAAAATGCTGCTTGTGGATACCGTGCAGGGGCGGATGATCGGGGACGACGAGATCAAGGAGTACTATGCCGGGGCGCGCCCGTACGGCGAATGGCTCGACCGCAACCTCGTACAGCTCCACGACCTAAGGATTCCAAACGAGCGGGTGGTAGAGTTTACAGATAAAGAACGCCAGAAGCTGCAGCGCGCGTTTGGGTATACGTATGAATCAATCAAAGAAGTGATTTTGCCGATGGCGTTAAACGGAGGCGAATCGACAAGCGCTATGGGGATCGACATTCCGATCGCCGTGTTCGCGGACGACCATCAGCCGCTATTTAATTATTTCAAGCAGCTGTTTGCGCAGGTGACAAACCCGCCGATTGATTCCATCCGTGAAAAAGTCGTTACCTCGACCTGCATCTACATAGGCGCAGGGGGGAATTTGCTGGAAGAGCGTCCGGAAAACTGCCAGGTATTAAAGATCAACAACCCGATCCTTACAAATACGGATTTGATGAAAATACGCGCCATGCGTGTGGAAGGGTTCCAAGTCGGCGAGATTCCGATCACTTACTATAAAAATACGAGCCTCGAAAAAGCGGTAGACCGGCTGTTTTTAGAGGCGGACCGGGCGTACCGGGACGGGGCGAATATTTTGATTCTATCCGACCGCGGCGTGGACGAAAACCATGTGGCGATCCCGTCCCTGCTGGCTGTGGCGGCGCTGCACGAGCATCTGGTAGTGACTAAAAAGCGGACGTCGCTGTCTTTGATCTTAGAATCCGGCGAGCCGAGGGAGGTGCACCATTTCGCGACGCTGCTTGGCTATGGCGCGAGTGCGGTCAACCCTTATCTGGCGCATGAGACGGTCAAAGAGCTGGTCAGCCTGCGGATGCTTAACAAAGACCCTTACGCCGCGGTCGACGACTATAACCAGGCGGTCGTATCCGGGATCGTGAAAATCGCGTCCAAAATGGGCATTTCGACAATACAGTCCTACCAGGGCTCCAAAATATTTGAAGCGGTCGGCATTGACAAGTCCGTAATTGACAAATATTTTACGAATACGGTCAGCCGGATCGGCGGCATTACGTTAAAAGATATGGAAGAGGATATCGACTGCCTGCATTCCCTAGCCTACGACCCGCTCGGGCTGGAAGTGGATGAATCGTTGGATTCCAGGGGACGGCATAAAATGCGAAGCGGCGCGCAGCAGCACCTGTACAATCCGGCGACGATCCATATGCTGCAAAAGGCGACCCGCTTGGGCGACTACGCGCTATTTCAAAAATATATCCAAATGGTCAACGAAGAAGAAAAAGACGCCTATATCCGCGGGATGTTCGACTTCCGGTATCCGCAGCAGGGGGTCCCGTTAGAAGAGGTGGAGAGCGTGGATACGATTGTAACCAGGTTTAAAACCGGGGCGATGTCCTATGGGTCAATTTCCCAGGAAGCACACGAAACGCTGGCGATCGCCATGAACCGCCTGCACGGCAAGTCCAACAGCGGGGAAGGGGGCGAGAGCATCGAGCGCCTCGAGCCTTCGGCAGATGGAAAAAACCGTTGCTCCGCGATTAAACAGGTTGCGTCCGGGCGCTTTGGCGTGACCAGCCGCTACCTGGTCAGCGCGAAGGAAATACAGATCAAAATGGCGCAGGGTGCAAAACCCGGGGAAGGCGGGCACCTGCCTGGGAAAAAAGTCTATCCGTGGATTGCTAAAACGCGGCTTTCCACGCCTGGCGTATCGCTGATTTCGCCGCCGCCGCACCATGATATATATTCGATTGAGGATTTGGAGCAGCTGATCTATGACTTAAAAAACGCCAACCGCAGCGCGCGGATTTCGGTAAAGCTCGTATCCGAAGCAGGCGTTGGCACGGTTGCGGCGGGCGTTGCGAAGGCGGGCGCGCAGGTCATTTTGATCTCCGGGTACGACGGGGGCACCGGGGCGGCGCCGCGCAGCTCGATACACA
The DNA here is from genome assembly GCA_949457475.1 of uncultured Lachnospiraceae bacterium. GTDB lineage: Bacteria > Bacillota > Clostridia > Lachnospirales > Lachnospiraceae > Eubacterium_J. The sequence goes on along the minus strand of CASUON010000189.1, from coordinate 3,049 downwards.
ATGCGGGGCTGCCATGGGAGCTTGGGCTGTCCGAGACGCATCAGACGCTGATCCAAAACGGGCTGCGGGATAAGGTGCGCATTGAAACCGACGGTAAGCTGATGACCGGGCGCGACGTGGCGGTTGCAGCGCTGCTCGGCGCGGAAGAGTTCGGCTTTGCGACGGCGCCGCTCGTTACGCTCGGCTGTATTATGATGCGCGTCTGCAATTTGGATACGTGCCCGGCGGGCATTGCGACGCAAAATCCAAAGCTGCGCAAGCGGTTTAGCGGCAAACCGGAATACGTGATGAATTTTATGCGCTTTATCGCCCAGGATTTGCGGGAGATTATGGCAAAATTAGGCGTCCGTACCGTGGATGAGCTGGTAGGGCGCACCGACCTGCTCCGTATTCGGGAGGATTTAAGCGGGCGGCAGAAGGAAATTGACCTGTCCCGGATTTACCAAAACCCGTTTGCGGACAGGCGGGATGTGATCTGCAATCCGAAAAAAGCGTACGACTTTTGCTTGGAGCAGACAAAGGACGTCCGTATTCTGCTCAAACAGCTGCAGGGCGCGCTTGCTGCGGGCACGAAAAAAAGCATTGCGGTAGAAGTGACCAATACCGACCGCGCGTTCGGCACGATTTTTGGCTCTGAGATTACAAGGCAGTACCCGGACGGTCTGGCGGAAGATACGTACCTGGTAACATGCACCGGGGCCGGCGGGCAGAGCTTTGGGGCGTTTATTCCAAAAGGGCTGACGCTGGAGCTGGTCGGGGATTCTAATGACTATTTCGGCAAAGGGCTTTCCGGCGGCAAGCTCATTGTCTACGCCCCGGCGGGCGTGCGCTACAAAAGGGATGAAAATATTATTATCGGCAACGTCGCGCTTTATGGCGCCACAAGCGGCAAGGCGTTTATAAGCGGCGTGGCCGGGGAGCGCTTTTGCGTGCGCAACTCAGGCGCGAACGCGGTTGTTGAAGGCGTGGGCGACCATGGGTGCGAGTATATGACCGGCGGGCGCGTCGTCGTACTGGGCCGCACCGGCAAAAACTTCGCGGCGGGCATGAGCGGAGGCATCGCCTATGTATTGGATGAAGACAACGATCTGTATACCAGGCTGAACAAGGGCATGGTGTCGTCGGAAGAGTTGACGAATAAATACGACGTGCTGGAATTAAAAGGGATGATCGAAGAGCATGTAAAGCTGACGAATTCGGAAAAAGGCAAACAGGTGCTAGACCACTTCAGCGAATACTTGCCGAAATTTAAAAAGATCGTGCCGCATGACTACAAACGTATGCTTATGGCGATCGTCCAGATGGAAGAAAAAGGGCTGAACGCAGAGCAGGCGCAGATCGAAGCGTTTTATGCAAACGCAGGAAGATAGGAGGGGGATGACATGGGAAAACCAACTGGATTTTTGGAATATGACAGAAAGACAAGTACAGCAATTCCGCCAAAGGAGCGGGTCGGAAATTTCCACGAGTTCCACAAGCCCCTTTCCAGGCAGGAGCAGCAGACGCAGGGCGCGCGGTGTATGGAATGCGGCGTCCCGTTCTGCCAGGCGGGCATGATGATCGAGGGTATGGCGAGCGGATGCCCGCTGCATAATCTAATCCCGGAATGGAACGACCTGCTTTATTCCGGAAACTGGGAGCAGGCGTACAACCGTTTGAAAAAGACGAACAATTTTCCGGAATTTACAGCCAGGGTGTGCCCGGCGCTATGCGAAGCGGCCTGCACCTGCGGGCATTACGGCGAAGCGGTTGCGACGAAGGAAAATGAACGCGCCATTATCGAATACGCCTATGAAGCTGGCCTTGTAAAAGCGCGCCCGCCCAAAGTGCGCACCGGCAAGCGGGTGGCGGTCATCGGCTCCGGCCCTGCGGGGCTGGCGGCGGCCGACCAGCTGAACCGGCGGGGGCACGAGGTGACCGTATATGAACGCGACGACCGTATCGGCGGGCTATTGATGTACGGCATCCCGAATATGAAGCTGGAAAAGGATATCATCGAGCGGCGGATTGCGATTATGAAAGAAGAGGGCGTTTCTTTTGTGACCAACGCGGATGTAGGGAGGAATGTAAAGGCGGCGACCCTGCGCAAAGAATACGACCGGATCGTGCTTGCCTGCGGCGCGAAAAACCCGCGGGATATCAAAGCGGCCGGACGGGACGCAAACGGCATTTACTTTGCCGTGAATTATCTGGGCAGCGTGACCAAAAGCCTGCTGGACAGCGGATTAAAAGACAAAAAATTTGTCTCTCCAAAAGGGAAGCATGTCGTGGTCATCGGCGGCGGGGATACCGGCAACGACTGCGTGGGCACAAGCATACGCCTGGGCGCGGCGTCCGTCACGCAGCTGGAAATGATGCCAAAGGCGCCGGATACGCGCGCAGAAGACAACCCATGGCCGGAGTGGCCGAAAGTCTGCAAGACGGACTACGGGCAGGAAGAGGCAATCGCGTTATTCGGAAACGACCCGCGCGTTTACCAGACGACGGTTAAAGAATTTTTAAAAGACAAAAACGGAAATTTAAACGGTATCATTACCGTGAAGCTGGAAAACCGGAAGGATGAAAAGACCGGGCGCATGGCGCTTGCCGAAGTAGCCGGCAGCGAGAAAAAAATTCCGGCGGATATCGCGCTGATCGCCGCGGGGTTCCTTGGCGCGGAAAAATATGCAGCGGATGCGTTCGGCGCGGCGCTGGACGCCAGGACAAACGTACAGACAAAAGCGGGCGGCTACCAGACGGGCGTAAAAGGCGTTTTTGCCTGCGGCGATATGCGCCGGGGGCAGTCGTTAGTTGTATGGGCGATCCGCGAAGGGCGCGAAGTGGCGGCGGAAGTGGACTTAAGCCTGATGGGCTATACGTATATGGCGGTGCAGTAGGAGCCAAAGCGGCCGTTGGCCGGGAAACGCCCAAAAGAGTGAAAGAGCCAAAGCGGCCGCTGGCCGGGAAACGACCAAAAGAGTGAAAGAGCCAAAGCGGCCGCTGGCCGGGAAACGACCAAAAGAGTGAAAGAGCCAAAGCGGCCGCTGGCCGGGAAACGACCAAAAGAGTG
>CASUON010000188.1 GCA_949457475.1 uncultured Lachnospiraceae bacterium | reverse complement strand
GCCTTGTGCGTTATTTTATTTTTCAAAAAGTTGTAAAGTGGTGTTTACATTATAAAATCCATAAAAAAAGAAGGAAGCGCTAATCAAAAACAGCCTTTGAAAAATGCCGTGCTTCGCATGAGAGAGCATATAATAGACAATTAGCACCACTGGAAGAAATGCCGCTATAAATAAGTAGGATGAAAATACCATAACATAATTTACTTCCTTTCATCTAAATAAAAATCACCATCCGCTTTATCCATTCCATCGAATCCGCCTTGGCTTTCCGATACAATTGCGTTTTATATGCAATGGAAAGATGGTTTTCAATATAACCCGGTAATTTTTGTTCCGGCTGAATGCATACATTGCTTTCAGCATGAAACAGCCTTGCGAGTTCGATAATCCTGCCGCTCATATTCTCATTGCCTTTTCGCTCAAAGAAAAAGAAGTCTTTCTGGTAGATGCAAGAAAACGCAACGCAATGAAAACTATCCGTAAAGATATAATCTGCATGTTTAATCAAAGATACAAAATCCTCTGGCGCGGCAGAATAAAGGTATTTATCCGCATAGCCAAAATCATACTTGCTGAACCTAGCGGCATGTGGAATGGATACCACCTGTAATCCATGCCTTCTTCCAAAATCCCCCACAGCCCGCCTTGCATATATATCATCGCCCAAAAAATACGCGAATACATAGTTATGAATACGTATTCCATTTTGGGACACAATATCCCAATGCTCTTTTTCTACTAATAGCGTAGGATCGAGCACAACACCAACCCTCTTGCCCAAATATGCCTGCAAACGCTCTTGATACAGGGACTCCCGAATCGTTATCATCTTGTAATCGTTGATAGCATTGGCCAACCCTTTGATGTAGCTGTCCGTTGCGTCAGAAACCCCTACGCTTGCGGCATAGGAAAACTTTTCCTTGCCCGGCCGCGCAAAAGATAAGAGAAATGTATCGTCAACGCATACAGGGTTCCATACCTGGTCGCTTCCACTGATGAACGCGTCAAAAGAACCGTTGATCCTTTTACTTGTCTTTAATGTGTAGACCTCATCCGAATGGGGGATATTGCTTCGAAAGCGCTTAAATCTGTATTTTCTGCGGGACAAAAACAAAAGTTCATAGAACAAAATGACGCCCTTTTTTACCTCGACGGATACCGTTCCCCTTTCCGCTTTTCGAAATTTATATTGTACCTGTTTCGCATCTGCCCCAAGGGCGTTTAGCACATGGGTTAACGCATAGGCCTGGAGGACCCCGCCATAATTCAAGGAGCCATAGTAATGTGTAATAATCCCTATTCTTTTCTTATCCATAACAACGCTGCTCCATTACAATTCCTCTTCATAACAAACGCTGCTCCATTACAATTCCTCTTTATAATAAACGCTGCTCCATTACAACGCCACTTTTTATATCCGTCACGTAGATATAATTTCCTGCGCCACATTCTCCCACTTAAAATAGTTATAAGCAAATTCTGAACATGCTTTTTTCATTGCTTTGTAGTCAGCAATGTTATTTGCTTTTACACGATAAGCGCGCAAAATCTGGTCAGCTAGGCCCTTTGGGCTATACTCCCTGCTTATATAGCCGGTCTTGCCGTCTATCACTAATTCGTCAAGCGCCGTCATCGTCTTCCCTTTAATCGTAGAAAATCCGATAACCGGCAATCCATATTGCATTGCGTCTATATTAACTAAGCCGAACGATTCATAGGTCGAAGGTATCATAAAAAAATCGCATGTTTCATAGATTGCCTGCGGTCTATATGCGGTACCCAAAAAGCGGACTATCCGGTCAATCCGAAGTTTTCTAGCGACATGTTCATAATAGCTTCGCAGCCCGCCGTCACCGATAATATAAAATTTCACACGATTGCCGCCGTCATGAAACACACCAGCTTTATCCAGCAAAGAGATTGCCCGAAAAAGCATATCCAGGTTCTTTTCTTTTACAAGCCTTCCGCAAAAAACAAATGAGACAACATTTTTATCGCCATTTTCAACACTTTTTTCTTTCTTATTTTCTTTTTCTTTCTTATGTTTTGTAATTCCAGGAAAACATTTGATAACCTTGCCGTCTTCTATTTTGACACTGCTTTTTATCTGGTTGCGGAGATTCTCGCTAAAAACAACTACTTTATCCGCCTCTTTCAGGATTCTCTTTTGCTGTGTCCATTCCACTTTGAATTGAAACAAGTTCAACAATTGGAGGATAAAATCCGTTGGATTTTGTATGTTGCGGATGCCCCTGGAATAATATTTAATAAGCATTGGGGGATTATACACAATCTTTCGATCTGGAAAAGCGATTGCATAAGCCATTCCCAGCACGCAGTCCGTTGTAAAAGCAACGTCGGCATACAAATCATCCGCATGGCCTTGCATCCATTTTACCATTTGATCCCTATAATGAATCCTTATCAACGGCAGTTGAATTTTCCGAAACCGAAGCTGTCCGTACCTTATTACAGACGCGGCTTCCTTTCTTTGGGAAGGTGTCTGTTCCATTTCCAATTCAGAGGTCAGTATTTTTACCATATGCCCCATACCCGCCAATACCTTCGACAGTTCATACAGTACCGTCTCATTGCCACCAACCGCAGGATAATAGCTTCTGTTCATTAATAATATGTCCATTGGGCTATCCATATCCTTTCCTAGAACTGTTATCATATCTATAATAATGCCTGGTAGATATCCTTTAGCTGATGCGCAATCACATCCGGGCTAAAGCGTTTTACCAGGTTTTCCCTCATCCTGGCAATATGATACGAGCGGTATCCTTTATACATCTGTTCCATGGCGTCGACCAGTTTCTCTGTGTCGTCTACCGGTATCAGCAATCCATTATCCGCATTTACAAACTCATCCGTCCCGCCGCACTTTGTAGCAATAATAGGCAGGCCGGCGGCTACCGCCTCCAAATAAGCAACCCCGAACGTCTCGTTTCTAGAAGGAAGGACAAAAGCGTCGCATTTTTTATAGATGCCGCACATCTGTTTTCGCGTTTTCCTGCCAACCAGCTTTACACAGCTTTGCACACGCATACGGCGTATTTCCGTTTCCAATTCTTTCTTTTGCCCGCCTCCTCCTATAATGATCAACCTGGCGTCTGGATGGCTGGCGTGAAATTCCCGAAACGCTTCTATCAAAAGATCATATCCCTTTCTCCTGGTTAATTCTCCGCATGAGGCAAACACAAAACCTTTATGCCCTTCCTTTTCCACCTTAAAAAACACATCCAGGTCGATCACATTATGGATAACCTTGCATCTGGTTTTTGTCCTCCTATATATACAATCTGCCAACGCTTGACTGACTGCAAGAACCTGGTCCGCGCACCGATAAGCCTGCCGTGCATAATATACGATATGTTCCGGCGGATTTTTTTCTGTTAATTCCGACAGATGTTCCGTTACTACCAACGGGAACCGGTATTTGTTTTTCAGGCGTTTGGCCATGTATCCATTTGAAAAAAAATGGCTGTGCAATATATAATTTTCACGCGTCCCTTTGAAATATTTTTCGAATAAATAGGACACGCATAATTGTCCAATAAGCAATCTCAACTTTATCGGTATCGGGCCGGTAGGGATATTCATTCCGTAGCAGGCAACGCCATCTTTTATGCAATGATAAGCCCCTAATTTTCGCTTGTGCCAGATTGCCCTAAAATCAATCGCAAAATAAGCAACTTTTAAGCCAATGCCAGACAGCGCCTTCGCCTGGTCAAACTCAAATATCCCATTCATAGGATTCTTTTCATCCGGCAGGCCTCTTGAAATAATAAGAATCGTCATTTTTTATCTCCACCCCACGCGGGTCGTCCCAGTTATTTAAGAGCGCGGGTACAATAAATAACAAAGCAAAATACCCCGTAAAATAATTAAACGGGTTCAGTAAATTAATAAAAACAAAAAACAGGAGCGCGGCGTTCGTATTATGTTTCCTAAACGTTTTATTTTTCAGCAAAATATAGAAGATCCAGCCGTATTGGACGATCGTAAATAAAAAACCGTATAAAGAAAGCGTATCAAATAGTTCCGAATGCATCCCTACGACGTTGTTCCCATGGGCATAGGCGTCTAAATTGCCTAACACCGGATGTTTGCATGCGTTTTCAAAAGAAAAGCTGTATAACTCCATTCTGACGGACATACTAGCCGACGCTTTGCCATAAATAAAAAACGTAGCTACATCAATGAGTTTATGCTTTAACGTACCGGTAAAAATATTCGAAACGCCTAGGAATAAATACCCGATCTGCGCCTTGCAGATGTATCCGATTCCGGCCGTTATCAGTACCGCGATCCAAGTTTTACTAACACTGATATTGTTACTTATACTGCTGCCGCGCCTACTTCCTATAGCGGCGTCCCTGACATGGCTATCCCCCATTGCTTTTGAAAGAAAGCAGACTACCAGGCTTACGCCATATCCCAAAATTGCGATCGTAGATTTTGTAAAAATCACGACAAGCGTCGCCACAGCAAATAAGGACGCTATTTTGCATCGAACATGTTTATCCAGTAATTTTTCAAAACACGCAATACCAATAAAACAGGCGCTGTAGCAAAAATCGTAAGCGTGGTTTGCAATGGAAAACAAATCCTTTTGTACGCTAATCGCCGCCCTAGCATAGTCAAAATCACTCGACAAATATAAATACAGCTGTACAAACGCTATCAATACCCAGATCAAACAGATCGTATGAATGATCCTTTTTTTACTTGTTGGGGAATACGTTTCTTTGATATAACAAAATAAGGTCGGCGCAACAAAATAACTGATTTCTTTAAACGCAGCCACCAGCCCGGATTTTAGGTCATACGCTATCGAATGGCGGACGAATAGATACATAGCCAATAAAATAATGATATAAAATTTCGTACTGATAATAGCCCTCCGAAAATGTACGCCTCCTTCCGCGCAGCATAACATCCATATAAAAAACAGATCTGCCGTAAGGACAAGTATCCCATATACATGATCCAAAGCCATAATGCACCAGGTAAATACAAATACCGTCAATAGCAGCGTAAGGGCGCCTATTTTAAAACGCCTCCCATATATATTTGAAGGTTTTAGACTTTCCATTTTTACCTTTCAGATGCGTTTTTCACAATAACTGCTCCATTTTTTTCAAAAAGCACGGATTACAATCTCCACCACTGCATACCAGAAGCCCTTAAGTCGTTGATCTGATATAGCCCCTTCACGTCTATAAGCACTTTGTGCGTATCAGCGATATCATCCCTATACAACCGCTTGACCCCGTCGAGTCCCATCTTCTTAAATTCGTTATGGGCTACGGCAACAATTACGCAGTCCGCATCGTGAACCGCGCTAAGTTCGGTCAGTTTCACGCCGTACTCTTTCATAGCGTCCCGTTGTGAAGCCCACGGATCGACGACGGTCGATGCAATCCCGTATGTATCCAGCTGCTTTATAATATCGTCAACTTTGCTGTTCCTCGTGTCTGGGCAGTTCTCCTTAAAGGTCAAGCCAAGGATTACTACTTTGCTCTTTTTCGGCGCCTGCCCTGCTTCTATCATCTTCCTGACGGCGGCGTCCGCCACATAGGCGCCCATGGAGTCGTTTACAATACGCCCGTTGAGGATTATCTGGCTGTGGTATCCAAGTTTCTCGGCCTCATAAGTAAAATAATAAGGATCAATACCAATGCAGTGGCCGCCTACCAAACCTGGCCGGAAACCAAGCGCATTCCATTTGGTATCCATGCCGTCCACGACCTCGTTCGTATCGATATCCATGCGGTCAAAGACCATTGCAAGCTCGTTCATAAACGCAATGTTAATATCGCGCTGGCTGTTTTCCACCACTTTAACCGCTTCTGCTGTCCGTAGGTTGGATACCGGGTGCGTCCCGACTTCTATAATTAAATCATACACAGCTTTGATAACTTGCAGGCTCTCGTCGTCGATACCAGACACAATTTTGTGGATATTCCCAAGCCTGTGCAGCTTATCCCCGGGATTGATGCGTTCCGGGCTGTAGCCAATTTTGAATTCCACACCGCACGTTAGGCCACTATACTCTTCCAATATCGGTATACAGACATCCTCCGTACATCCAGGATATACCGTAGATTCATATACAATTACAGAGCCTGGCGCAAGGTTTCGCCCTACTAACTGCGAAGCCCCAATTACAGGCGTTAAATCAGGCGTGTGGTCGGAATTTACCGGGGTTGGCACTGCAATAATGATAAACTTGGCTTTTTTCAGCTCGGACTCATCAGAAGTGAACTGAACCTTCGTACGTTTCATCTCCTCATCGCCGACTTCTTTCGTAGGGTCTGTCCCTGACCGGTAAAGTTCTATTTTCTCACGGTTAACATCAAAGCCTATGACGTCCAGGCCTTTTTTGGCGTATGCTACCGCAATCGGCATGCCCACATATCCCATGCCCACTACGGCAAGCGCCCCTCTCTTTTTGATCAGATCTTCATACGTTATCATTCCTGCCATGTAAAACTACCTCTGCCTTTTCTTGTCCCAATCTTGTTCCAAATATCCTTGCTATACTGCGTCGTATATGCCTTTATATTTCTCAGCGATCCCCTTCCAGCCAAATTTTTTTGCCTTTTCTATGCACCTTTGGGATATCGCCCTATATTCCTCAACCACCGCCTGTATTTTCTCAGCCAATTCCGCTGCATCTGCATCGGACACATGATAGCCGACTTCCCCTTCCTGGAACTGTCCGTCAAAGCCCTGTCCCTTGGTATAGATAACGGGCAGCCCCTGGCTCATAGCTTCAGCATAGGCCAAACCAAACGTCTCTATGTGGGCAGGACGAGTTGATCCATCATTATAGGGCCAATGACATCTTCGTT
>CASUON010000187.1 GCA_949457475.1 uncultured Lachnospiraceae bacterium | reverse complement strand
CTGCTGATAAAACAGGATTTTCGGGCACGGACGCCCGAAAAAGGAGATTGCGCCACGGATGGCGGTCAATCTCCGGTCCGTCCGGTATGATACTTTTACGCAGAATGCTTAGAATTTCTTACATCCCGAAGCTGGAACATCAGGGAGGGCTTGCTGCCTGGTTCCAGCGTCCGGGTAGCACAAAACACGAATTGACAGAATCAAAGAATAGTCTGAAAGGTGTAAAGCCCTATGAATGCGTTAAGGCTTTACACTTTTTTCCTTGTAGAATCAAAATCCCCCTCAAACCTTACAAAACCGTTAGAAAACATACGCCTTACGTTAGATAAAAACTGCCCCATACGTGTTATGATACATAAAAACGGAGGAAATACAGATGAATCCCATCTTATATGTAAAAAACGTAACAAAATACTATGGCAGCGGAATCATCGTAACAAAAGCGCTCGATGGCATTACCTTTTCTGTCGAAAACGGCGAATTCCTCGCCATTATGGGTGCTTCCGGCTCTGGAAAATCCACGCTGCTTAACGTAATCGCCACAATCGACACGGTCAGCTCCGGAGAGGTGCGCATACAAAATAAAAGCTTGCAGTCCATGAAGGAAGACGCGCTCTCCCGGTTCCGCAGAGACCAGCTCGGATTTATTTTTCAAGATTATAACTTGCTCGATACCTTAACGATCGCGGAAAACATTGTGCTGCCGTTAAACCTGAAACGGGAAAAGCTGCAAGAAACCGAAGCCCGCCTAAACAAATGCGCCGCGGCTTTAGACATTACAAAACAGCTCTCAAAATTTCCATATGAATTGTCCGGCGGGCAGCGGCAGCGGGCGGCATGCGCCAGGGCCTTGATTACAGACCCCGCGCTTGTCCTGGCGGACGAACCGACCGGGGCGCTGGACTCTAAAAATTCTAAAATGTTAATGGAAACTTTCCAAATGATGAACCAGTCGTTCGGGTCTACAATACTTATGGTAACGCACGACCCGGTCGTAGGCTCTTATGCCCGCCGCGTTATCTTCTTAAAAGACGGAAAGGTCTGGAGTGAATTCAGCCGCGGCAGCCGCAGCCGGAAACAGATGTACAGCCAGATTTTGACCGTAACTGCATCTATGGGAGGTGAAACAGATGTATTTTAAGCTTGCAGCCAGAAATGTAAAACGGCAGATCGGGAGCTATTCCATCTATTTTGTAACGGTAGCGATGACAGTCGCATTGTTATTTGCCGTAAATAACGTGATCTTTGGAAAAAACCTGCTGCAAATTGTAGCGGACGGACAGGATGCAAAGGGCGCGCTAAAAGCAGGCATCGTATGCCTTTCCCTCGTCGTAGCTTTTGTGCTCGGGTTTGCTACTTCCTTTCTGCTAAAACTGCGGAAACGGGAATTTGGCACCTACCTAACGCTCGGAATGGCCCGGGCAGATATCCTGAGGATTTTTTTGATGGAAACAGTGCTTATCTGTATTGTTGCGCTGTTGCTCGGGGTATTTTTAGGATTGTTCCTATACCAGGGGCTAATGGCGATACTTATGAACTTAATGGAAATGCAGTTTACGCTTTCCCCCTATTCCCCGGATGGACTTATGGCCACGGTTGTTCTGGTCAGCGCCATATTTGTATTATCTTGCGGCGCGTCGGCTGTTTATTTAAAACGCGCCAGCATCTATGAATTGATCCACGCGGAGAAAAAGGTAGAACGCGCGGCCCGCCATCCGCTGCCATGGCTGGCTGCTATGGCCGTATCGCTGGCCGTTATTGCCGTAAGCGGTTTTGCGTTAAAACAGCAGCTTGATGATATGATCCTGGACGGGGCTTCTTTGGACGAGGTGACGCCGATCTTTATGCTTTTGGCGTCCGGTACGGTTTTCTTCCATATCAGTATGGCAAAAAGTATCGTGCCCCTGTTATTAAAAAAGAAAAAATTGTGCAGCCGTGGGACAAACCGTTTTGTGCTGCGCCAGCTGTCCGGCACGCTGTCGGCAAATTCTATTATGATCGGTATGCTGGCACTGCTGCTAACTTCCGCAGTCATCGTATCTAATTTTTCTTTTGCACAGCGGGCCATCCAGCGCGAAGAACTGAACAAAGAGTATCCGTATGACGTCATGTATACTTCCGACCGGTTCTCCGCCCTTATGGAGCCGGAAAAAGCCAAGACGCATACGCAACGGACGCCTATAAAAGAAACAAAAGACATTATAAAAAAATATGCGCCCATTACGTATTGGCTCTCTTATGCAACCTACACCAACAAAAAAGACGACCTCTACACCCAGACAAAATGGTCCGGCGCTAGCTATGAGGGGCTTAACGACAGCTTTATGAAAGTAAGCGACTATAACAAGATCGCCGTTTCCCTCGGCCGGGAACCGCTACGCTTAAAACATGAATTTTATATTATATTAAACACGCCCGAGGCAAAACAATTTTCCTGGCAAAACCTCCATATAAAGATCAATGGGAAAAAATATGCCTGCCGCGGCGTAGCCGCAGATTGCCCGACGCTGCATTACGTCCCTTTTTTTGCCGTAGTCCCGGACCAGGCTGTCAAAGGGATGGAAATGGATGCGCAGTTTGCCGCCTACGAGCTTGCAGGCCAATCCTATGACAGCGTAGCGCTCAAACACGAGCTGTCCCGCCTGGCAAAAAAATGGATGAAAAAGACAAAACACTGGGAGAACTGCTCCTTTCGCCTGCGTGAATACGGCAGGTTTGAACAAAACAGCGTCTACGCCATCCTTGTCGTCGGCTCGCTATTTGTAGCGCTGGTGCTTTTATTTATGGCGATGGCCATTTTGGCGCTTAAAACACTGTCCGCTATTGCGGATGACCAAAAACGGTACCGGATACTATTCCGGCTTGGGGCCAGCCCCCGGGAACAAAGCCGGGCGCTGTTTCGCCAGACATCCAGCCTGTTTTTACTACCGTTCGCGTTTCCAATCTGCTTAAGCCTCCCGGCCGCATGCATCTGCAGCCATACGATGGCGTTAAACGGGTATGATGCAATGTCTAGCGAAATTTACCTGATCGCGGGCGCAATCGCGCTGGTTATAAGCGCTATTTACGCATTGTATTATACGCTGACGTACTTGATTGCAAAACGGGCGATCCTACGATAAAGCACGCATTTGCCATATAAGCGCCTAAGGTATCATCACGCAGCGGCCATTTGCCCCGCAGCCGCTGCATTTGTTCTATATTAAGAACTTTTTAAGAACTTTAAGAGCTGTCCCTTACGACTGAAAATGCAGCGTAATCCTTGTAAATACCCCTTCCTGGGATTCAATTTGAAGGCCGATCGCCAGACGGTCGCAGAGTTCTTTTACAATATACAGCCCCATGCCGGTCCCATGCCTATTCCCGTTGCTGCCGGTAAACCCCCGCTCCGTGACCCTGTGTACCTCATAATCCAAAATGCCGATCCCATTGTCTTCCACAGCGATCCGGCCGTCCCCGGCACAAACGCGTATGCGGCATCCAGGGGAATATTTCGCACTGTTTAACAGCAGCTGCTTTAACGCAAAACAGACGGATTTACGGTCTGTATATAAAATAAACCCTTCTTGCACGTCTGTCTGTATCTGGACTTTCGAAGCGATGAAAAGCTCCATCTGGCTTTTGACCGCTTCTTCAATAACATCCGCAGCCAGAAATTTTTGTATCCGTGTATCCCGCTCTGCTGTACGCAGCCTGGCGTAGTATAAAATAACCTCCGTCAGATTATCCGCCCGTTTCAGTTCCGTCCTCAGCTTCCGGCTGTTCCCGCCATTGTCCAAGATCAGCGAGCAGGCCGTAAGCGGCGTCTTCATTTCATGCACCCAGCTTTCCACATAATCAAAATATTCCTCTTTTTCCCGTTTCGCCGCCTCCGCAACCTCTATGGAAGAGCGGGAAACCGTCCGCATCGCTTGATAATAGTATTTTTCGATCGGATTTACCGGACGCGGCAGCACTTCTGCAAGCAGGTATTTCTCCGGCAGCGCTTCGATCAGCTGATCCAGCCGTAACAGCCTGCTTCGTTCCCAAAAAAAGCCAGCGGCCAGCCAGCCTACCGTCAGAAAAAAGAAAAAGCCGGAAAAAAAGCCGACCTCTGCCAAGCTGACGCCTGCAAACGCCATACAAGCGCCCATAAGCAGCGCGGCAATGCCCAGAAAACATAAAGTAACCAGTTTTGCGCAAACGTAGTCCAAAAAACTCATAACCGGTACCCCACGCCGCGCACCGTGCGGATATATCCTTCGGCGCCCACCTTCTTTAATTTATCGCGCAGGCGGTTGATATTTACATAAAGCGTATTTTCATCAATATACAGGCTATGTTCCCACAAATCCTCGATCAGCTCTTCCCGCGTGCACAATTCTTTCTGCATCAGGCAGGCCAGTATCCTTGTCTCGTTTTTTGTAAGCTCCTGCTTATTTTCCTGATACTGTACCGCCAGTTCCGCCAGATGCAGCGTCAGTCCCCGCGCCTGCAGCATCGGGCTGCTTTTCCTTTTCAATAGCCTGGCAATGCGTGCAAGCAATACGGAAGAATGGTATGGTTTGCGGATATAGTCGTCCCCTCCTACGCCAAATCCTAGCAGTTCGTCTTCCGCGCCCTCCCTTGCGGTCAGAAAGATAACCGGGATGTCAGAATGCTGCCGCAGACGGCGGCAGATTTCAAAACCGTTTTCCCCCGGCAGGTTTACATCTAAAAGCGCCAGGGCGCAGGGCGGTTCAAAAACCGCCTGATAGCCATTTGACGCAAGCAAAATGGCAAGTTCTTCCCGGATCGCATCATCGTCTTCTACGACCAGTATTTTTTCCACCCTTACTCCCCCTTACATGGGTATTTATCTCATCTGGTAAAGCCCGGCATAAATGCCGTTTCTTTCCATCAGCTGTTCGTGCGTCCCTTGTTCTTCAATTCCGTTTTCTGTCAATACGAGTATTTTGTGCGCATTGCGGATCGTCGTCAGCCGGTGGGCGATCACAAACGTGGTACGGTTCGCCGCCAGTTTTTCCAGCGATTCCTGCACAACCTTTTCGCTTTCATTGTCCAGCGCGGACGTTGCCTCGTCAAAAATCAGAATCGGCGGATTTTTCAAAAACACCCGGGCGATCGACAGCCGCTGCTTCTGCCCGCCGGACAGCTTGATCCCGCGCTGCCCGATATCGGTATCATACCCCATCGGCAGCTGCATAATAAACGCATGGGCATTGGCGTTTTTTGCGGCTTCTATAACCTCTTCCCGGCTGGCGCCCGGTTTCCCGTAAGAAATATTATCATATACCGTCCCGGCAAATAGATAGACGTCCTGCTGCACGACACCGATATTGCTGCGCAGGCTCTTTAAGCGCAGCCCGCGTATATCTTTGCCGTCTATTTTAATGCACCCTGCCGATACGTCATAAAATCGCGGGATCAGGCTGCACAGCGTGCTTTTTCCGATGCCGGACGGGCCCACCAGCGCGACATATTCCCCCGCCGGCACTTGCAGGTCGATATGCTTAAGCACCGCTTCACTTTCCTTCGCGTACCGAAACGATACATCCTCAAAGCAGATATCCCCTTCCACACGCCCTAATTCTACCGCATCCGGGGCGTCTTCTATATCCGGCAGGATATCCAGCATCTGGATAAAACGCTCATACCCGGAATACCCATTTTGAAACTGCTCGGTAAAATCGATCAGCGTCTTAATCGGATCGGTAAATACATTAATGTAAAGTAAAAAAGTAACGAAATCCGTCACTTCTACCAAGCCTTTCGTAACAAGCATACCGCCGGACACGATCACAATTACATTGATCATCATCGTAAATGCCGTCAGTCCGGCATGATAGTGCCCCATATAAAAGTAGCTGTTTTTTTTCGCTGCCAAAAACCCGTCGTTCCCGTCCTTAAATTTCCGGTTTTCAACATCTTCATTCGCAAATGATTTCACTGCCTGGATGCCGGAAAGGTTATCCTCGATCTGGCTGTTGATCTCAGCAATTTTCACCCGGTTTTGTTTAAACGCCGCCTTCATGCGCCGATTGCACACATATGCAAAAGCGAGCATAAACGGCAGCAGTATAAATGCCGCGACTACAAGGTAGGCATTAATCGAAAGCAGGATCGCAAACGCGCCGACTATTTTAATCAGCGATATCGCGATATTTTCCGGCCCATGATGCAGCAGTTCCGTAATTTCAAATAAGTCGCTCGTCACCCGCGACATCAGCTGGCCGACTTTCTGCTCGTCGTAAAAAGCAAACGACATCTTCTGGTAATGGTTAAAAATCTGCGCCCGCATATCGTATTCAATTTTGGCGCCCATTACATGCCCATAATTGGAGATATAGTAATTGCTGTACCACTGCACCACAATCAGAAGAAACATCCCAAGCCCAAATTTTAGGATCATTTCCCGCGCCCTGTCGCCTTCCATATAAATAACCGTCGAAGTAACGTAGCGCACCGCAAGCGGTATGACAAGCGCGACAGCTGCGGATACAAACGCAAAAAACATATCGGTAAAAAAGACGCGCCGGTATGGCCGGTAGTAGGAAACCAGGCGCCGTAAAATACTTGTTTTCGTTTTCAATCTCTTCCTCCCCCCATCTTGCGGCCTTGACCACTCAGAAAAATATAACATATGAATTTTCTAGATGCAATATATGTTTTGACCGAAAAGTTTTTTATCTGGCAAGCTACGGTTACTTTTCATGGGCAATGTCATTTACTTAAGCATTTCGGACTGAAATTCAGTACAGCAGAACTTTGAATAATCAAGGTTTCTCTGAAACAGATTTTGAGCCGGTCAGCTTAAGTTAATGACATTGTTTCATGGGGTGGGGATATCCCTTAAAAATGAGAACTGATAGGTTATTATCCAGAAGTTAAATTCTAGAACAGTTTTTAAGTTTTGTGCTACCCGGACGCTGGAACCAGGCCGCAAGCCCTC
>CASUON010000186.1 GCA_949457475.1 uncultured Lachnospiraceae bacterium | reverse complement strand
GTAATAAAAAAAAGCATGTAATAAAAAAAAGCATGTAATATAAAATGATGAGCCAATATAAAAAAGGAGGCGGGCCAAAAATCAAGAAGGCAGCCAATACAAAAAAGAGGCGGGCCAATACAAATAAAAATTGTGAGATTGAGAATGCGACGGATATGTGCTATGATGCTTAAGGGAAGTGTAAGGAACTGTCCTTGAATACTTATCATATTCCCTGCCTTTTCTGTGGCAGCGCCACTTAATAATCAGCTGCATAGCCCATTTTATTGTCCCATTTGGAGTATGTGCCTGGTTTTTCGAGCAGTACGCTTGAAGAAAAATCCTGCGGATTTATAGATAAGTGGTTTTTGGGCAGTTACGAAACAAAGCGAAAGGGGTAACAAAATGGCAAAACAAGAGACAAAACAGGATATGGGAAATGGCAGTATTCCAAAGCTAATGCTGAGCCTGGCAATTCCCGCGGTTGTCGCGCAGTTGATCAATATGCTGTACAATATTGTAGACCGGATTTATATTGGGCATATACCGGATGCGGGGGCGGATGCGCTAACCGGTGTGGGGCTGTTTCTTCCGATCCTTATGATGATTAACGCTTTTGCGATGCTGGCGGGCTCTGGCGGCGCGCCAAGGGCAGCGATCGCTATGGGTAAAAATGACCGGGAAGGCGCGCAGAAGATTTTAGGGAACTGTTTTTCCGTACTGATGATTTTTGCAGTGGCGCTTACCGTTTTATTTTATCTGTTTGCACCGCAGCTTTTACGGATGTTTGGGGCAAGCGACGTCACGCTGCCTTATGCGCTGGATTATGCGCGCATTTATATCCTCGGGATTGTATTTGTAATGGTCGTAATGGGGCTTAACCCGTTTATTACGACGCAGGGGTTTGCGAAATTTAGCATGATTACGACTGTAATGGGCGCGGTATGCAATATCATTTTAGACCCGATCCTAATATTTGGGCTACATATGGGCGTGCGGGGCGCGGCGATCGCTACCGTGCTCAGCCAGGCCGTCAGCGCGGTATGGGTGCTGTGTTTTTTGCGGGGAAAAAAGACGATGCTGCGGCTCGAGCCGGCCAACATGAAGCTGGTTTCGCAAGTGATCTTTCCGTGCCTTGCGCTGGGTATTTCCACATTTGTTATGCTCAGTACGGAGAGTATTTTAAATATTAGCTTTAATCGTAGCCTGTCCAGTTATGGCGGGGACGTGGCAGTAGGCGCGATGACGATCCTTTCTTCGTGCAACCAGCTGATTACGCTGCCGCTGCAAGGAATCTGCCAGGGCGGGCAGCCGATTATGAGCTACAATTTCGGGGCCGGCAAAAAAGAGCGCGTCAAACAGGCGTTTCGCTGCCAGTTTGTGGCGTGCACCGCTTACGCGACGCTGATGTGGCTTTTAATGATGGTAGCGCCGCAGGTGTTTGCGGGCATTTTCAGCAAAGATACGACGCTGGTGGATTACACGGTCTGGGCAATGCGGATCTATATGGCGGGCATGTTTTCTACCGGTATACAGATAGCCTGCCAGCAGACGTTTATGGCGCTTGGCCAGGCGAAGATCAGCCTGTTGATGGCATGCCTGCGGAAACTGGTGCTCTTGATCCCGTTGATCTTTTTCCTGCCGCATGTATTTTCAGACAAGGTATTCGGCGTATTTGTAGCGGAGCCGGTCAGTGATATTATTGCGGCGGCCGTGACCGCTTCGATGCTCTTTATCCGCCTAAACGGGATTTTAGAGCGCGGGTCCGGCGGCAAGTGAAAATAAAATCTTGCTATTTCCTATATCCGGTAGTAAAATAAAATACGGGGAAGACATCCGTCATAAAAACGGAAACCGATATGGGCAAGGGTGCATTTCGCTACGGAAATGCACCCTTTTTTTCATCTATACGCGCGAGCGAAACATATGTCTTAAAGATTGGGTCAGCAACATTTGTTGGAATGGCGTTATTGGAATTTTTTACTGTTCGTTAGTATATACCGTTTAAATTGGAGGAAAACCATACATAAAAAAGGAGGAGAAAAAGGATATGGCAAAAACATCGATCTGGATAACCGGGGCGGAAGGCAGGCTTGGTTCCGCGCTGCTGCGGCTGTTAAAACAGGATGTGGATAACAAGGTGGTAGGTACGGACCGGGACGTGGACATTACCCGGATGGAAGACGTAGAGCAGTCGGCGACGATCTACCGGCCAAACGTCATTATCAACTGCGCCAGCATTTCGGACGCCGCGTACTGCGAAGCCCATATGGTAGAGGCGTTTAAGGTAAACGCCCTGGGGGCAAGGAACCTTGCGGCGGCGGCAAGGCGGGTCAACGCGAAGATTATCCAGCTTTCTACGGACGATATTTTTGAAGGGAAGATGGCCGGCGCGTTGACGGAATTTGATCTGCCGGCCCCGCGCAGCGCCTATGGCAAATCCAAGCTGGCGGCGGAAAATTATGTCAAGGAGCTCTCGCCGAAGCATATCATTGTACGCAGCTCCTGGGTATACGGGGCTGCTACCGGTGAGACGAACCAGGACTATTTTACGTTTGTAGACAGCCATGGCAGAAGCAATACGCCGTTTGAAGCCCCGGTGGACGTTATCAGCACGCCGACTAGCGCATATGAGCTTGCCAAGTTTATCCAGTGCCTGTTAGATAAGACCGAATACGGGATTTACCATGCCTCTTGTGAAGGGATGTGCACAAGGCACGAATTTGCCCGCGCGATCCTTTCGCTGATGGGCTACGACGTGTCGCTGGCCAAAGCGGTATTTGTCGAGCGGGGCGGCAACCGGATTTGTACGCTGCTGGAAAACTTGATGATGAAAATGACGGAAATCTACACGATGCCTGCGTGGATGGACGCCTTGCAAGAATACGTCGAGATGGTGAAAAGCCAATCTACAGAGTAAAGGGGGAAGGTTTATGCAGGGGACAGAAAAACGGGCGGAAGGCCCGAAAAAAGAAAGAAAGAAAATGGGGCTTACGTCAAAGATTTTTACCGGCCTGATCGGGGGCCTGTTATTAGGCGTTATTTTTAACCTCTGGGTGCCAAACGGCTATTTGCGGGATACGGTGCTGGTGGACGGCATTTTCTATGTCGTCGGGAATGGGTTTATCCGGCTGATGAAGATGCTGGTCGTACCGTTAGTGTTCTGTTCGCTTGTGTGCGGCAGTTCGGCGATCGGCGATACGAAATCCCTTGGCAAAGTAGGCGGCAAGACGATCTTGTTCTACCTTGCGACGACCGCGCTGGCGGTTACGGTCGCAATCCTTGTGGCGAGCGTCGTGCGCCCGGGCGTCGGGCTGGATATGTCTGCGATCGAAACCGGGGAGCCAAGCACGGCGGAGAGCGTTTCCGTTACAGATACGATTTTAAATATTATTCCGGAAAATCCAATCGGCGCGCTGGCCGACGGAACAATGCTGCAGATCATCCTGTTTGCGTTGTTAATCGGCGTGCTTTTGGCAAAGATGGGGGAGCGGGCGGAGCTGGTCGCGAACCTGTTAAACCAGTGCAACGACCTGATGATGGAAATGACAAACCTCGTTATGGAGCTAGCCCCGTTTGGCGTGTTCTGCATGATTTCCCGGACGTTTGCGAACCTAGGATTTGAAGCGTTCATACCGCTGTTAAAATACATGGGAAGCGTAGTGCTTGGCCTAGCGCTCCAGTGTTTTGGCGTATACATGGTTTTGCTTATTCTTTTCACGAGGCTCAACCCGGCAAAATTTATAAAGAAGTTTTTCCCGGTTATGGCGTTTGCGTTTTCAACGTCTACGTCCAACGCGACAATCCCGATGAATATCGACGTGCTTGAAGAGCGTGTTGGCGTATCCAGGAAAATTTCGTCCTTTACGATCCCGCTTGGCGCGACGATCAATATGGATGGGACGTCGATTATGCAGGGCGTTGCGGTCGTGTTCGCGGCGCAGGCCTACGGCATGCAGCTTGGCCTTGGCGGGTATCTAACGGTTATTGCCACGGCGACGTTAGCGTCGATCGGTACGGCGGGCATCCCTTCGGTCGGCCTTGTAACGCTCTCTATGGTATTTTCAGCGGTCGGCATCCCGGTGGAAGCGATTATGCTGATTATGGGCGTAGACCGGATACTGGATATGATCCGTACCGCTGTAAATATTACAGGCGACGCCGTTTGTACAACCATTGTAGCGCATCAGAACGGGGAACTGGACCGCGAGGTATTTAACAGGATGGAGAATAGCGATGTGTAGGGGGATTTTAGCAAAAATTTGTGGAAAAAAAGCATTTCAGAAAAGAAATTTGCAGAAAATATTTTTGCGGGAAGGCTATTTGCAGAAAGCAGCTTTGCAGAAAGGTATTTTACAGTGCGGCCTGCTGGTATTTGCCAGCGTGCTGCTTGGCGCCTGCTCGCCGGCAAATAGCGGCGGGGATGGGGATGCGCCCAAAGATCCTGCGGATGACGCCGTGGTAAATGAGCATTGTGCGGATGACATCCGGGCGCGCGGGTATTTGACCGTCGGCTGCAAGATGGATGTGCCGGGGTTTGGGCTGTACGAGGAAGCGTCGGACGCCTGGTCTGGGCTGGAAGTGGAGCTTGCCTACCAAACGGCGGCAAACCTGTTTGACGTAAGCATCCAAGACGCCAAGGAGCAGGGGCTTGTAAAATTTGTGGGCGTAACGGTTGCGGACCGCGAAGAGAAGCTGGCGCAAGGGGAAGTGGACTGCCTGTTTGCAACGTATACCATTACCGAAGAGCGCAAAGGGCGCTTTGCGTTTTCCAATAGCTATTATACCGACTATATCGGCCTGATGGTGAAAGATTTTGGCGAGGATCCGAATGCGCTTGGCAAAAGCGGCATCCGTTCGACCGCGGACTTGGACGGGAAATATATTGGCGTTGCCAAAAACGCAACGACGCGCAAAATGTTCCTAGACTATATCGATACGATGAATGCGTTGAAAACATCCCCGATTTTTATGGAATACGACAGTTACAGCGCATTGTTTGGCGCGTTGAAAAAGGGCGACATAGACGTTATGGCAGTAGATGTAAGCATTTTGAACGGGTATGTGGACCATACAACGAAAATACTGGGCGACCGTTTTGGCGGGCAGCATTACGGCGCTGCAGTCCGAAAGGAGGACGCGCCGCTTCTGGAGTATGTAAACCAGGCGCTCAGTTCCGATACGGCAGGTTAGGGAATATGGTTTTGGATTTCGGGGTTTCATTCGATCGCCGAAGTCGTGGGACTTTTGGAATAAAATAAAAAAGAGGTGGTTCATGAATCAAAAAATAAAAGAAAATATACTGGAATCCCTTTCCGCTGTGCTGCCAATTACCGGGATTGTGCTGTTGATTAGTATTTTACTTGTCCCGGTGGAGCTTAGCACAATGGCGCTGTTTTTGACCGGGGCGGTGATGCTCGTGGTTGGCATGGGATTTTTCCAGCTTGGCGCGCAAATGTCCATGACGCCTTTGGGAGAAGGCATTGGCGTCCAGATATCCAAAACCCGTGTGATCAGTTTGATTCTGCTGCTTGGGTTTTCGATGGGGGTAATCATTACCGTTTCGGAACCCGATCTCCAGGTGCTGGCGGAACAAGTGCCGTCGATTCCCAACAATGTCTTAGTGCTTACGGTCGCGGTCGGGGTAGGGCTATTTCTGGCGCTTGCGATTTTCCGGATCCTGTTTCAGGTGAATTTGTCAACGCTATTGATCTTTTCTTATATTATGTTGAGAAGAAATATGAAATGGAACATTCCAACATAAGAAAAAATGTGAAATAGAACATTCCAACATAAGAAAAAATGGAAATCAGAAAATCGGAAATTGGAAAAGCAATAAATGAGAAAAATTGAGAATCACAAAAGTTGGAAATTCGAAAGGAGGTTTGGCTATGAATATTACAATTACCGGAAATTTAGGCAGCGGCAAGACTAGCGTATGCAAAGAGCTAAAGCAAGCGGGGTTTACGATTGTCTCTGCCGGGGATATCTTCCGCCAGATTGCGGAGGAAAAGCACATGACCGTGATTGAACTGAACGAAGCGGCAAAGAGCGACCGCAGTATCGACGATATGCTCGACCAGCGCAGCACGCAGCTTGGACAGCAGATGGACCATACCGTATTTGACTCCCGGCTGGCGTGGCATTTTGTGCCAGACAGCTTCAAGGTGTTTTTGCTCGTAGACAGTAAAGAAGCAGCAAACCGGGTGTATGCCGGAGGGGGCCGCAGTGCGGAGGAGTACCGGGACGCGCAGGAAACAGAGCAGGGGCTTCGTACCCGCGCCAAGATGGAGCAGGAGCGTTTTGCCGGCCTGTACGGCATTGACTACTATGACGGCAGCAATTACGACCTTATTATAGAAAGCAGCTGCGCGACGCCTGCGCAAATCGCAAACGAGATTATCCGAAATTTTAACCAGTACCAGACACAGCCGTTTCCGACGAAAGTAGAACTAAATATCCGGCGACTGTGCCCGACGAAGAAGCTTTCGGATATCGAACAAGACAGGCTGGCGCAATGCCGCGCGCAGGAGCGGCAGGAAGGGGGCACATTGTGCGCGGTATGCGCGCCGTGCATCCGGATGCACGAGGGCTGCAATTATATCACAGACGGGCACCATGGCATATTTGCGGCCGCGGCGGAAGGCAAGGTGTTCGCGCGGATACAAAAGATACAAGCAGGCGGTGCGCAGACGCCGGAGGCGGCACGATTTTTACAGCTTTCACAGGAAGATTTCGCGCAGCTAGCGCAAAAACTGGGCTTTCTGTATGAGGATGGAGGGCGGCATAGCGGATATACATTGGATTTTTCAAAGATATAGATGCGCGGGCTTTCCATTTTCCGTAAAATACGGTATCCTATTTTTCATAGGGACACCTTTTTTATGTAGATGTTTTGTGATTTGTATCCCGGACGCCGGAATCAGGCAGCAGGCCCGTCCGGATGTTCCGCTCCGGGATGCAAGAAGTTCCAGGCAT
>CASUON010000185.1 GCA_949457475.1 uncultured Lachnospiraceae bacterium | reverse complement strand
TGGAATACTTTCGCAGAATGCCTAGGACTTCTTGCATCCCGGAGCGGAACATCCGGACGGGCCTGCTGCCTGGTTCCGGCGTCCGGGATACAAAAAAAGTAACAAAAACGGCTCCTATAAACTTAAATATCGTCCCTCATTCCATAGCCGCAGGTATCGGTATCAGACACGGCATATCTTCCCATTTTCTACGCGAAATACAATATCGCATTCTTCAATTGTCGTCAAACGGTGCGCGATAATCACAAGCGTCTTTTTCCCGTGCAGGCTGTTAATAGACTCCATAATCGCAGCTTCTGTCTCATTGTCTAGCGCCGAAGTCGCTTCGTCAAAGATAACCAGCTCCGGCTGTGGATACAGCGCCCGCGCAATTCCGATCCGCTGGCGCTGCCCGCCGGACAGGCGCACGCCCCGCTCCCCGATCTTTGTCTCCAGCCCCTGCGGCAGGCTTTCTACAAATTCTTTTAACTGCGCCTCTTCAATGGCTTTCCATACCCGTCCATCGTCAATGTCCTCCTTTTTGCATCCAAATGCCACGTTGGCCCGTATCGTATCATCCAGCATATAGATTGTCTGAGGTATATAGCTTAAATGAGCCAGCCAGTCGGCGTAGTCATTGCGGATATCCGCGCCATCCGAAAGCACTTGCCCAGACTGCGGCATCAGCAGGCCGAGCAGTATGTCTACGGCGGTTGTCTTTCCAGAACCGGACACCCCCACAATACCAACCGATTTTCCTGCAGGGATGGCCATATCCGCATCGTCTAAGACCGCGCCTGCCGCGTTGGGATAGCAATACCGGATATGGGAAAGCTCGAACTGCTTCTCATAAGACAGCGGCACGCCTGATTTGCCCGCGGCATCCTGGCTCTTTTTCTCGCTTTGCTGTTCCCATTCCCTGGCGGCCTTTAAGTTTTTGATCAGATTATCCAGCATCGGCTCTTGGAACGAAATGGAATTCAGCGCCCCGCTGATCCTTGTCGTACTTGGCAGCAGACGGATCGCGGCAAACGCAAACGCCGTAAGCTGCGGCATCAGCTGGTCAATGCTCTGCCCCATGGACAGCAGCAGCATAATCACCGCCAGTACGGCGGATACGCTGACCGCTTCGATCAGCAGGCGCGGCATCATCGTAACGACGCTGTTTATCTTTTCCGCGTCGATTGCCTTCTTGCCATACCCCGCATATTCTTCGATAAAATATTCTTCCTTGTTGCCTACTTTGATATCTTTGATCCCGTTTAGCGCCTGTAGCAGCCATTTATTTGTAAGGGAAGTATTTTGCATATATTTCTGGCTGGCTCTGCGCAGCACCGGTTTTACGCCTTTGAACATCAGCGCCATAATCACGCCCAGCACCAGCCCGATCAACGCCGCCATCGCAGGGTCGACAATAAATATGATTATGATTAGCGCCGCGCTGACCGTCACTTCCGTAAAAAAATTCAGCACCGTCGTCAAAAGGCTGAACGCGTTGATAACGTCCGTATTGATCACACGTGTAATCTCCCCTGTCGTCGCATTCAGGAAAAACTCATACGGGCGGTACATATAGACGCGCAGGAGCTGTTTTTGCACCAGAAAGCGGTTGTTGCACACAAACCGGTATTGCAGGTAGTACTCCATAAATAAGAACGCGTTTTTCAGGATATAAATGGCGATCAGCGCGCCAAGTATCAGCATCATGACTTCCAGATATGTTGTCAGGTGAAATATGCTGCAAATCTGTTTTACATAACCTTTCTGCATAAAGTTTTTATCCAATACGGCGGTCATAAGCGGCCCTACCATGGATACGCCAAGCATTTCCAACATACCGCCAATCAGCATCAAAACAGCCAGCAGCAAAGCGCCCAGCTGCTGTTCGCGGGTCATAATACTGCGGAATTTTTTTACAATCCTAATCATAATTTTACTCCTAAGAAAGGCATTTTTGCCAGTTATTTTCTGGTAAAAACGCCTTTCTATCTGAATTTATTTATTCATCTATACATCCTTATGAACTATTTGAGCCCCTTCAAATCAAAATATACCCGGCTGCGTATCTCTTCGTTCAGTTTCTGAATTTGTACTTTTGCCTCTTCGGCCTGTTCGTTGTGCGTAATAACAACGCATACTTCTTTTGCCCCTTCGAATTTTCTTCGCTGAAGGATTGGAACTTTGTGCCATTCCTCTGCATATGGGATCCGTTTTTGAATCATTGCGTTCATTACTTTTGACTTAATTGTCCCATTTGCAATTGCACATAATGCAATATCCCGTTCCGCTCTCATATTCATGAAAATGCCCCCTAATTAAAACCAACTACTTTTTGCGCGATCTTGTAGGCTGCTATGGAAATCTTCCTCCCGCTCCTGCCCGGCAAGTTCATGGTATTGCCCATAATGCCGTTGCGCAGGTGGTGAAACAGCCGGATGTCTTTTTGCTTAATATAACTCCATAACTCCCGTTTCTTTTCCAAGTTTTCTTTTGTTCCGGAACGGATCAGCAGCACGGTAGAAATAACCGTAATGATCTCCAAATAATTAAACATATATTTCCGCAGCTTTTTATTTGGAATTTTCCACAAATCGTAGGTGTCAATCATAATCTTATTGACTTTGATCTGCTGGTCGATGCGCTGGATCATCACAGACTCATTTACAGACTGGTCGCCGCGCCCAATATAGTACCGGTAGAAATCCACATCCAGATAATACATCGTCTTCACATAAGGCAGCGGCGTATATACGTACAAATTGTCCACATAAAAGGTATGTTCCGGCAAATGCAGGCCGCAGTCGCGCAGCAGCTTCGTCCGGTAAATGACAGAGTGCATCAGTAAGTACTGCCCCTTTCGCATATGCCGCACATCCGTCCAGGTAAATATCTTATCCTGTACGAGGGAGGACGTATATTTCATTACTTTTTTATGCTTTGCCCCTTGCTTCTCATATACAAAATTAGAAATCAGCATATCCAGCGTAGCGTCTGATGCCGCAATTTCTTTTAGCGTCTGTAAAATTTTTTGGTAAGATTCCCCATCCACCCAGTCGTCGCTGTCCACAACTTTAAAATACAGCCCCTGGGCATTGCGAATCCCCGCGTTGACCGCTTCTCCATGACCCCCGTTTTCCTGGTGGACTGCTTTTACGATCGAAGGGTATTTTTTCTCATAGGAATCTGCAATCTGCGGCGTCAAATCCCAAGAGCCATCGTCTACAATAATAATTTCCACATCTTCTCCGCCGGGCAGCAGGGATTCGATGCAGCGTTCCATATATTCCTCGGAATTATAACACGGTATTGCGATCGATAATAATTTCATCTCTTTCTCCTCAATGATTTATTGTCCGGCCGCGCAGCTTCAGCCCGCCGCCTTGGCAATCAGCCGTTCAGACAGCTTAAGCGCCTTATCCGCCATCACGTCCATATTGTAATATTTATATTCCGCCAGCCTTCCTAACAAATGCATGTTTGAAACGGCATCGGCCAATGCCTTGTACCGTTCATATAATGCCTCGTTTTGCGGATTGATAATCGCATAATACGGAACCTCCCCTTCCGCGCCTGTATAGGCAAACGGATATTCCCGTACGATCGTCGTCCCTTCTGCGTCCGCCTGCTTCGTCAAATGCTTAAATTCCGTGATGCGGGTAAACGGTTCGCTGACTGTATAATTGACCACGCTGTGCCCGTCCTGGAAATCATCCACATCTAGATGCTCAAAATCAAAACGTAGCGAACGGTACGGCAGCCTGCCATACTTACAGCCGTACAGTTCGTCCAGCGCCCCGGTATAAATAATATCCCCTTCGAACCTTTGCCCTTCAAACAGTACTTCCCGTTCTTTCCATTCCAGCACGCCTTTTGCGTCCACACCTGTTTGAACCGTAATATTGCCATGCGCCAGCATGTTTGTAAACATCTGTGTAAATCCATGTTCCGGCACGCCCTGGTATTTATCTTGGAAATAGCGGGTATCATAAGAAACCAGCACCGGCACCCTTGCCGTCACTTGCGGGTCTACCTCTTCCGGCGTCTGCCCCCACTGTTTCATCGTATATTTTAAAAATACGTTTTCATATACATATTGCGCGATATCCTTAATCATCGGGTCCGGATTTTCCCGTAGCTGCATAATCGCAACCCTGCTGCCTTCGCCATATGAAGCAACCAGCCTGCGCTCTAGTTCGTCCGCCTGCTCTTTTTCATACACCATATGCAGCGTCTTTAAGTTAAACGGAACCGGAATCAACCGGCCCCCCACGTTTGCTACAACCTGGTGCCCCTGCTCATACAGATTCCATTCTGTAAAGCGGGATAAATAGGAAAATACATGTTCCAGGTTCGTATGAAAAATATGAGGGCCGTATTCATGCACCAGTATCCCATATTTGTCCATCCGGTCATAACAGTTTCCCCCGATATGGGCCCGCTTCTCCAGAACAAGGACTTTCTGATTTCCGGTTTCCGCCAACTGCCTTGCTACAACACACCCTGCAATACCTGCTCCAATTACAATGCTGTCGTACATAGTCCCTCCTTCTTGTTTTCCCTATATGAAAATCTTGATACGATTTCATATGAGATTCATTATACACAATTTTTTGTAAAATGTCAGTAATATATTTTCAGGATGCACCCTAAAAATGTTTTTTTCAAACAATCATACGCGCTATTTTTCCCCTGGCAAAAAAGTTCATATTTTATTTACAATATCCTCATTTCTTTCACATAAGGATGTCACAAATTACCTGTATGATAACTAACAGTTAATCAAGAAACATCATTTTCTAGTTAACCATCATTTTCATATTTTATACGCCGGCTTTTACAAAGGCTTGCGTTACCCTGCCGGAACAAGGCAGGGTTCCTCCCAAGGCAATAACCTAATTTCTTTTTCATACAAAAACCGATGTTCCCTAGCATCGGTTTCCCCTTAGAAACTATAGACAAATAACCTGGCTTGTTAGCCAGGTTATTTGTCTGTCTATATCCTTTTCACGGCGCAGCGCGCCCTCACCCCTCTCCGCTTTCTCCCTTTGCAAAGGCAGCGGACAGGCACCCGCTGAACTCCTCCCTGTTGCAAAAAACGCCGGATTCATTATTCACTCATAC
The DNA here is from genome assembly GCA_949457475.1 of uncultured Lachnospiraceae bacterium. Classification (GTDB taxonomy): domain Bacteria; phylum Bacillota; class Clostridia; order Lachnospirales; family Lachnospiraceae; genus Eubacterium_J. Next base: position 1,870 of record CASUON010000185.1, on the reverse strand, counting down.
TTCTCTTGGCCCAGGCGAATATGCAGGTACTTTGTATATTTGCTAAAAGCTGCCGGGATTGCGTATTTTTCTTCTGATACCTCCGCTTCGGCAAACAAGTAGCCGTCCGCCGGCCCCGCGGCTTCTTCTTGTTGGGCAATGCGTATCATATACCCGGTCATATGCCATTCGATATGGGAAAAGATATGCTTTGCTTCTTCGAGCGCCTCTATTTTAACTGGCAGCAGGTTTTGCTCCTTGACATAGGAAAGCGCTTCTTCCTGCGTCAAATGCCCCGGCATATTAGGGAACTCGTACATACCCGCTAACAGCCCGCGTCCCGGCCGCCTGTGCAGCAGGACTTTCTCGCCGTCGCAGATAACAAGGACGGTCTTTTCCTCCATCCGCCTTGGTTTTGGCTTTCCTTTGACCGGAATATCTTGGCAGCGCCCTTCGGCTTTGGCCAGGCATACGTCCTGCCAGGGGCAGCCCCCGCACTTTGGATCCCCGTTCGGCACGCATACGGTTGCCCCCAGCTCCATCATCGCCTGGGTAAACGCGCCTGCGCGGCCTTTGGGGATGACCGGGGCCAACAGCCGTTCCACCTCTGATTTCACAGACTGCTTCATAATGTCCGAATCATCCATAGACACACGCATCAAAACGCGCAGCACATTACCGTCCACCGCCGGGACCGGGATGCCATACGCAATCGACGCGATCGCGCCGGCTGTATAATGCCCAATGCCTTTTAACGTTAACAGCGCTTCATAATCCGCCGGAAGCTCCCCGCCAAACTCAGCCATTACCGTGCGGGCGGCCAGCTGCATATTCCGCACGCGGTTATAATATCCAAGCCCTTCCCATAATTTTAAGAGCCGCCCTTCTTCACATTCCGCCAGTGCGGCGACATCCGGCAGCGTGGCGACAAAACGCTCAAAATACGGTTTCACAGCTTCTACCCTGGTCTGCTGGAGCATAATTTCGGACACCCACACCCGGTACGGCGTAGGTTCTTCCCTCCAGGGCAAAACCCTTGCATGGAGGCTATACCATCCAAGCAAGGGTTCAACTAATGGTTCCAAACAATAATCTTTTAACATCGCGGTTCCTTTTTGTCCATATCTAGTTCCTTACCCCCTGTACGCCCTGGGACGACGGGCTGGTCACTTTCATTTCATTTTGTACGTACGCATACTTTAGCGTATAATAATACGGAACGCCTTTTTCCGCTTTTTTATCCTGGTAGCTTGTCTTAGACATTTTTTTCACGGTCTTAATCCGCTTATATGGCTCGCTCCCCTGCGTACGGTAGATAAATACGCGGTTTGCCTTCCCGTATTTTTTCCAGGTAAGCTTATTGGCGGAAACGGTGCTCGTAACGGTTAGCGCGGCAGGCTGTTTTGCCTTTACCGCAAGCATGCGGCTGACTAGCTCTTTCGTCTGGTCGCCTACGATCCCGTCCGCCGAAATACCGCATTTTATCTGAAAGTCAGTGACTAGCTTCGTCATATCCTCCGTCCATATGCCGTCTACCGTAATCGGCGCTTTCTCCAGTTTAATCAATACAGCCTGCATCCACTGCACGCTCTGTTTTGCCATATTTTTCCCGGCATAAAGCGCGCCCGTAGGCACCGGGTAGTGCGCCGGGTTTGTCGAATTAACGGAAACTGGAATGTCCAGGCTTGCGGCCTCGTATGCCTTTGTCTCCGCCTGGCTTGCCGTAATAACGGCTTCGCCGACGCCAGCTAACGTCACTTTCCCCTTTGCGTTTACTTTCGCTACCGCCCGGTTCGACGACTGGTAAGTCACCGGGGCTTGCGAATGGTTGCTTGTCACTTGCAGCTTAAATGTTTTTTTCACCTTCGTATCATTAAACGCGTAACTAGCC
>CASUON010000184.1 GCA_949457475.1 uncultured Lachnospiraceae bacterium | reverse complement strand
AGGCATAGCGGGCTATGTTGACTAAATTTGGGATAGATTCTCCGCGAAATGGGGAATGCAGATGGCGGAAATGAATTTTCAGACACGCTCTAATACCGCATCCGCGATATTGACACAATTATTGCTCATCCTGTCTAGTGTATTCAAAATTTTATGGAAATGCGTCGTAAGCTTTGCGCTGCATTTCCCTTTGCTGACACGGTGCATATGCGCCTTACGCATATCCAAATTCAGCTCAAACAGCTTTTCCTTTTTCTTGTTGATCTTTTTTGCCCGCTCCATGTCCCCATTTACCATAATCTGCAGGACGTCCCCGTACATTTCTTCAATCAAGCTGAGGCTTTTTTGCAGGTCTTTCATTGCATCTTTGGAATATTTATACTTTTTTTCGATTTTCAGCCGCAGGGAATCTACAATTTCACTCCCCAGAAACGCAATACGGTCTAAATCCCCCAAAAGGTACATCAGCCGCGCCGTCCCATTTGCCTGCTCCTCCGCCATGCCGCCCGCCGAAAACAAGTCTGACAGGTATTCTGTAATATGTTCGTTCAGTTCACGCAAATGCGCAGACCGCTTCGCGATGTCTGACAGCAGGCGCGTATCATCCGCCCTTACCGCCTGGGAAATGTCTTTTAGCAGTTCATCGGTCACCTGGGCGCACCGGATCACTTCTTTGTGCACAAGCTGGAGCGCCGCGGCAGGCTGCGCGATCAGTTTCATATCCAGATACACCGGGTCTGACAACGCGTGGGGCGGCTGTACCCCGTCCCGAATTACAGCGCTTACGATTTTTACCATATACGGCAGCAGCGGCGTCCAGATGCAGGTCATAATCACGTTAAACGCTGTATGCGCATTTGCAATCTGCCTGGAAATGACTTCCACCTGCGGCCCGGAAGTAGAAATCCATTCGACAAACGTCGCGAACGGCCGGATAAACCAGATAAACAGCAGGCATCCGGAAATATTAAAAATACAGTGCGCCAAAGCTGTCCGCTTTGCGTCTTTTGCCTGCCCGACGCTTGCCAGCAGCGCGGTAATCGTTGTGCCGATATTATCGCCCAGCAAAATCGGAATGGCCCCTGTCAGCCCAATTACGCTAGTCACCCCATCCGCGCCCGCCTGGGAGGCAAAATTCTGTAATACGGCGATGGTTGCAGAACTGCTCTGTACGACCAGCGTCATAAACGTCCCCACCAGCACGCCAAGCACCGGGGTATTTGCCACCTTCGCGATCAAACCCACAAAAAACGGGCTGGCTGCCAACGGCTTCATCACATCCCCCATTGTTTCAATCCCAAGAAACAGCAGGCCGAAAGCAAAGACCGTCTGCCCGATGTTTTTTGCCTTCTCTGTTTTGGCCAGAAAAGAAAACAAAAATCCAGCAAATATAATAAAATAAATATAATCGCTTAATTTGAATGCAATAATCTGCGCGGTGATAGTCGTCCCTATATTCGCTCCCAAAATAATCGACACCGCCTGCGGCAGGCTCATCAGCCCGGCGCTTACAAATCCGATCGCCATAACAGTCGTAGCGCTGCTGCTTTGCAGCACTGCGGTTGTAAGCGCGCCAGCGACCACGCCCATAACCGGATTTTTGGTCAGCAGCGCAAGGATTTGTTTCATTTTTTCCCCCGCTGCCTTTTGCAGGCACTCGCTCATCATATTCATGCCGAAAATAAAAACTGCCATCCCGCCAAAAAGCCCAGATAAAATCTGAAATGTATTTTGCATACCAGCGCCCTCCATTCCATTTGCGGCAGTGCCAAGCCAATGTTTGCCAAATTGGTGTAAACCCAGTAAAACCAACGTATCCGGATATTTCTACCCGCGGATAGCCTATATTCGCTCATTTCTTCCTCCGGGCTGCTGCCTGTTTGATTCCTGTACCAGCTGCATCCCGGCGTCTAATTTCATACGTAGCCTGACACTGCCCCATCTGTTCTCTAGATCAAAGCAACAATTGCTATTGAACATTGACAGTATAGTATAACCAGGTAAAATGCAGGTTATCCTCATGTAAAATTTATGTAAAATTCAGCGGGCATTTTTTATTATCAAATACCGCCAGCAATGTTTCTTATCCCCGCTATACAACGCACTCCTTTCAATGGCATTTAGAGCATCATATCAAAAAACACAGAAAAAAGAAGGCTGCTAGATACAGCCTTCTTGTATATTTGCCACCGAAAAAGTTGTAAAGTGGCGTTTACTTTATATATTTTTCTATATTGTGGATAACCTATCCACGGGTACAGCAAACCGTTTCGTTTCAACTAACGGGGCAATCGTTCCTACAAGACAACCTTATACCTCTGGCTTTTCATATCTGTTCCAGATCTTTTGTTCGCTGCATACATGCTTGGTTCCGTCTTCGTCCTTTATGATGTAATCCCCTTCACCAATAAACGTGCATCCACGCCGATTTAAAATATATGGGCAGACAACCGAACCATCTTCTCTTTTTATCTTTACCAGAAAATCTGTAGTAATCCACCCTTTTGTAACAACATCGCACCAAAGTTCGAAGCCATCCTCCATATTCTTCCCGATCTCATACCGATATACATCTGCTGTCAACGGTCTTCTTCTGCTCTTCATACAACCTCCTCCTCCTTTCACTTATACCGTATCTTCTGTGATTTACTTTTAGTATACCACAGTTGAACCAATCTGTGTAGCTTATTTTAAAAGAGTTTTAAAAACTTTGCTACCGCTCCCCAGAATGCATTTGTAATGAAAACATTGCCTTGGCATATTTACCCGCCATTACTTACAGTACTGCTCTGGTTCATTTAAAAACAGATCCGTGATTCCAATACGTTCGAGGGCGTTCAGATCCAGCCGTTTCCCGGTCGGCTTTTGCGGATACAAATATCCGGTTAACCAGGCGCGAACAGTATATCCTGTAAGCTCTTCCCTAGGCAGGTCAATTGCCTTCCAATACGGATGCAGCGCTGAATCCGCACAACGCCCTTTCCGTTTGCCCATACAATCGGAAACTTTTTCCGCCAGAATCCCAGTTTGCGCACCCGGGTCGATCTGGACAATCCGCCCTACAGACTCCATGCAAAAGGAAGAGTATACCACACAGCCCCCCAGGCCGCGGCTATACACCATATCAATGATCTTCTGCTCCATTCCTTCATAGGCAAAAACACTGTTTTTCAGCTCAATATTCAACTGCATCCCATCCTTTAACCTGCCCTCCAGCAAATCCAGCACCTCATCTATCGCAGGAATGCGCTCAAAGTGCCCATTGGGGGCATTGATTTTTAATCTGCGCAACTGCGCGTATTGAAAATCCCGCAGTTCCCCGATCCCATCTGTCGTCCGGTCTACACGTTCATCATGGCATACAACAATCTGTCCGTCTTTTGTCATCTGAATATCCAGCTCAATCCCGGCAAGGCCACTGATCTGTACTGCTTTCGAAAAAGCGGTTATTGTATTTTCCGGATACAGCAGACTACATCCCCGATGTGCCCATATTTTCATCATTATAATCCGCCTTTCTTGTTTTTCTCTTATTCCGCCTCTTATTTTCGATGCTCTGTATATAAATACCGTAGTTAGGAATAAAAGTAAAAAACGAATCTAAAAAGGAATCAAAAAGAAACAACCAGCTGCATTTTAAACGGTTCTACCCCATATACCGCGTGAGGGATATCTTTTGGCATAACAAGCGTTTCCCCCTCCTTTAAAATAAATACTTGTCCGCCAACTGTAAATCTGCCTGTACCTTCCAGCACAGTCACCATTGCATCCCCTCCTGCTGCGTGGGTTGAAATCTCCTCATCTTGGTCAAACGAAAAAAGCGTCATGCTGACAGCTTCATTTTGCACGAGCGTCTTGCTTACGACCTGATGTTCTTGATATTCTACAAGGTCTTTTAATTGCAGTTTCATTTGTTTTTCAATATTTTTATACATACATTCTCCTTCATTTGATATTGCCCTCTACCGACACAGTATCCACCCGCAGCGGAATATCCTTCCCACTGTCCTGTAGCGCTTTTCTAACAGCATTTTCTAAGCCGCCGCAGCAAGGCACCTCCATACGCAAGACAGTGATCGTTTTGATGTCGTTATTCTGTATAATATCCAAAATCTTCTCGCTGTAATCAACCGCATCCAATTTCGGGCATCCGATCAACGTTACACGCCCTTTCATATATTGATTATGGATATCCCCATATGCATATGCGCTGCAGTCAGCCGCGACCAGAAGTTTTGCGCCCTGAAAATAAGGAGCCTTTACTGGTGCAAGCTTTATCTGGCAAGGCCACTGGCTAAGCTGTGACTTTACCTTTGCAGCCGGTAAAACACTTGGCGCCTTGCCCAATCCTTCTGTTTCCTGCCCGTGTGAAATCATACGCGCCTGCATCCCCGGGCAGACGTTTTTATTTTCTTCCACCCGCTTCGCGGCAAGTACAGCAGCTTCATCATAAGGCGCCGCTTCCCGCTCTTCAAAGGTAATCGCCCCGCATGGGCACTGCGGCAGACAGTCCCCCAGCCCGTCGCAATAATCTTCACGGACCAGTACCGCTTTACCGCCAGCCATTGCAATTGCGCCTTCATGGCACGCCTCGGCACAGGCACCGCAGCCATTGCATTTTTCCTGGTCAATTTTAATTATTTTCCTTACCATGCATCTTCCTCCCAAATTATTGACCTTTTATCATTCCATACATTTTTTCTCTAGTTTATTGTACATTCTATCATTTCTTCTTGCTAATTACAATCATGCAACTCCCGGATTCATTGGCAAATCATACCGTTAAATACCCTTGCAGCAGATCAGCTATTCGTATTGCTTCCATAAAACCATTCCATAATCTACACCGCTGCACAAAAAAACTGAGTGATAGCACCACTGTGCCCACTCAGCTTTTCACTTATTTTTTTCATAATGGACCATATTTTCGCACTGCCACCAGCCGCAGCTGGCAATTTTCAAAATATAGTAACTTTCTACGATTTTCTCCATTTCATACAGCAATTAATGATCGCTTTTCCATTCAATCACTCCGCATTGTTTCCCAACCGTCTTCATATACTTTACTATCACGCCGGCATTTTCCTTCCATGCCGCCTCCGAAGCATCTTGCAGCTCTTCCAAAGGGTGCACGGATGTAAGATCCACTTTACTTTTAGAAATAAATCTATTTATTTCATCAAATATATTTTTGACTTCTTTGCCTTCTATTAAATTACACCTTATGTATCGATCCAAATATTCAGTTAAAGAACATATAATTTTTTTAAACGCCTGTTCATAAAAGTCTGCATCCGAACATGCTCCGGAATCCTCACTAAAAATAACTTCCTGTATACTAGCAGCGGCTCCCTTTTTCTGGATACACTCGCGTTCCTTTTCAAAAACGATTGTAAAATCAGCATTTGTAATGCCTTTCTTTTCTAGCCCTATATAAATCACATTTAAGTATGTATTCAACTGATTGCAAAGCTCTTCCCGCCTATCATATATCTTTACAATATTGTCAAAATAGCTGCACAGGCTTTTCCCCCATACTTTACAATCTTTTCCTTCTTGAATACTTCTTACAAACTGGTATGTCAAGTTGCAAAAATAGCACATGAATACATTGGTATCAAAAAAACTCAATACATCAATAAAATGAACTTCATTCTCGTCTTCAAAACAAAACGCATACGTACACCCCATAGCACTCAAAGAAACTAGTTTGCTCCTTCTTATGCAGCCGCTTTTCCTGCTCATGGATGGTATACGTCTGGCAAAAAGTAACGCATCCGAAGATAATCGTTCCGGCTGCGCCTGCATATAAAGTTATCACAACTACAAATTTTTGTCAATAATGTTGCATAAAAAGAAGTTCTCCCATGTTCCCGCATAAAACAACTTCAAACGCATATACTGGTTCTGAGGTATATGATATGAACTTACGAAAACGCATTACTATAATTGGTATTCTTTTTGTCCTATGCACTGGCACGCTTGCCCATTTTTTGTACCAATGGTCAGGCAAAAACGCAATCCTTCTTAGCTTTTCATAAACGAGCCTTTTCGTGCAGGCTAAAACGAGGTACGCTCTTTCTATGCATCCTTGTCTGTATTGTTTTTTGCTGCTTTTTGGTATTTACGTACCATCCTTTAAATTTGCACATATTTAAAGATCCAACAACCTCAACACAGTCATCTCTTATCATACGATCATGCTGCAAGAAAGAAAACAATTATAACGATTATACCAAATCTTATTGCAATTTCCTAAGTAACGTAGTATAATTTGTTATACAAATCATACTTATGAGGTAAAAAAAATGACTGTACCAAAAGGTAAATACGCATGGACGGCTACGGTTGGAGAAAAAGGGCAGATCGTCATTCCAAAACAAGCGCGCAATTTATTCGACATTAAACCAGGAGATACGCTGCTTCTTCTCGGCGATGAAAAACGCGGCATTGCAATCCCTCCAAAAGGGGCGTTTGAGGAATTGTTCAGCGTGGCATTCCAAGAAAAAGATAACGAAAAGGATAAGGAAAATAATGAATAAACGCAAGAAAATCGCATTTTTTTGTATCCCCGCGCACGGGCACACCAATCCAATGCTCCCCATTGCCGCAGAACTTGTCAGACGCGGGCATGTCGTCCGATTTTACTCGTTTTTCGGTTTTGAAGAAAAAATCAAGGCCACTGGGGCTGAATTTATACCTTGCGATGTTTTTTTGCCAAAACTGACAGAACAAGAAGCAGCCGGCTTAAAAAACGTCTCTGCCGCAGAAATGGCTGTACAAGATATTCGCATTACGCGCAATATGCATGATTTTTTAGATACGGAATTCGAATCTTTCCATCCAGACGTCGTTTATACGGATTCCGTCTGCTTTTGGGGAAAACTCAATGCATGGAAACACCATGTGCCGATGGTAGTATCTACCAGCACCTTTGCATTCAACCGATGGTCTTCCAAATACATAAAAAACAGCTTTAAAGAGGTTGCAAATATCATTTTTGGACTTCCACGCGTCTCCAAAGAACTAAAAAAACTAGAGCCATATGGGTTTCATGTAAAAAGCGTTCTTTCCCTCATCCAAAACGACAATCACACGGATACTATTGTATATACTTCGCCGCGGTTCCAG
>CASUON010000183.1 GCA_949457475.1 uncultured Lachnospiraceae bacterium | reverse complement strand
CAGCAGCCGCGGGATGTTTTTGGGGGAGCGGAATACAGGCTATCGGAATCTATATAACAATTGCGTTTCGGGCGCCTGTATGGAAGATTATTATGCCCTGGCCGGAATGTATCTGGAGAAATTTGCAAAGCTCCCGGAGAGGATCGTAATGGAAGTCTCCCCTTGGGTGTTTTACGAAGGGAACCCGGAAAACCGGTGGATGGAGAATTATACGTACCGGGAGGCCTGCAAAAAATTTTATAAGATGGTAAACGGACGTGCGCTGGAACAAAAGGTGGACAGAGAAAACCCGTACCTTTCCCTGCCTTATTTCCAGTATAATCTGCAAATGCTAAAAGAGCAGGGCAGCGGCGCTTGGAAACAGGCAGAGGCAAAGGTTAGCACAGACCAGGCGGAAGGGGCGGACTATCCGGACGGTTCGATCCGCTATCAGGCGGAGCTGGAAAATGCCGGGGCAGAACGCCTAAAAAAAGTGCAATCTACAAACGGCGCGGTTACTTATGAGTCTGTGGACAACATGGCGCAGATGGATGCGGGCAAAACGCAGGCGTATGAGAACCTGCTGAAGTATTTTATGGATAACGGTACAAAAGTCGTTTTGTATATGCAGCCTTTTAGCGTGACGCAGTGCCATTATATTTATGAGGAAAATACAAACCCGGCGTTTCGCGAAGTCGAAAGCTATTTGCGCGATTTTGGGAAACGGCATGGGCTTAAGGTCGTCGGCGGCTATGACGCAAGGCAGTTTGGCCTGTCGGATCGGTTGTTTATCGATTTTATGCACCTGGACCAGGCCGGGACGCAAATCGTGTGGAATTTTGGCTTCGCGCCACGGAGCCGTTAAGGAATGGTAGCCAAGAGTAATGGTTTATGTTATACTTGCGTCATAGAAATATGCAGGGTGTCCGAAATTTGGCCAGGCAGGGGAGGTGACAGGATGACAGATATAAAAACTATATCAAAAACGGTTGCTCCCATTGCACAAAAATATGGTGCAGACAGGGTTGCGTTATTTGGGTCCAGGGCAAAAAACACAGCCACAGAAACGAGTGATTATGATTTTGTCATATCAAAGGGGGAGATACAGTCCTTATTTCAACTAGCGTCTTTTATTGATGAACTTGAAAAAACGTTCGGAAGAAAAATAGATGTGATAACAGATACATCAGACGATGCCATATTTCTGGAACAGATCAAAAAAGACGAGGTCGTTGTTTATGAATCAAAAAGACAAAACAATACTGTTTAAAATAATAGATTATTGTCTGGAAATTAAGGATATGTTGGAGAACTTGCTAAAATGCTATCGGAGGAGTTTTTAGTCGAATATACAAAAGTACCCTGGAAAATGATTATGCGGATGAGGGATATTGTTGCGCATCATTATGGAAGTCTGGATTATGAGATTGTATGGAATACATCCGTATCGGATGTTCAAGAACTCTATATGGGAATAAAAGAAATATTACAGGAATAAAAGCGAAGAAGCATTCACAAATAAGAAATCAGGCCGGCAAAGCCAATATCATGTAGGACTTTGAGAAATCTTTACAAACATCAGGCGCACCGTGATCTATGCGCCTGATGTTTGTGCGCTGCTTAAAAACAGTCCGCTTACCGTCCATCCCTGTTTGCGATATAAATATTAACAGGCGCAGACGGGAGCACCGTGACAGGATACACACTTACCGTCCATCCCTGTTTGTGATATAAATATAGGCGTCCTCGAGAGTGGCCGCGCAGGGGCTGCATGCCGCCTGGGGAGGCTTTTCGCTGACCAGTTTGAGCTGCATTTCATCGCCTGCATACTGTTTGGAAGAAATCGGGTAACGCTGCGCTAGCTGCCGCGCCGTGGCTTCATCCGCGGCCCTGCAAGTCCAGACGTGCCCGTTTGCCTGTTCCAGCAGGTCTTTGATACTTCCGGAATAAAGGAATTCCCCTTTTTTCATAACCGCAAGCCTGTGGCAGGTCGCTACTAGGTCTTCGACGACATGGGTGGAAAACAAAACGGTGCGGTTTTCGGAAAAATCAACGAGCAGGTTGCGGATGCGGATGCGTTCCTGCGGGTCGAGCCCGGCCGTCGGTTCGTCGACGATTAGAAATTCCGGTTCGTGTAAAAGCGCCTGGATGAGCCCGACCCTGCGTTTCATACCGCCGGACAGCTGGCGGATTTTCTTTTTACGATGCCCCAGCAGGCCTGTTTTTTCCAAGTAGTACTGGATGTGTTCTTTGCAGGCAGGTTTTGGGATGCCTGCTAAATCCCCCATATATTCCAGGCATTCTTGTACCGTCAGGCCCGGGTACAAGTCGATTTCCTGCGGCAGGTATCCGATCTTTCGCTGTATGTTTTCATAATTCCCTTCTGTGTAGAGCTCGCCGTCGAAAGCTACCGTCCCGCTGTCGGGCTGCAATATGGTCGTCAGCACCCGCATCAGCGTTGTTTTTCCGGCCCCGTTTTCGCCCAGCAGGCCGAAGACCCCCTGCGGGATATCTAGGCTGGCATGGTTGAGCGCGGTCACGTTGTTTTTGAATGTTACGGTTACCTGGTCTATATTAATTTTTGTATTCTTTATTTTTGTATTCTTTATTTTTGTATCCATATTCATGTTCCTCCTTATATACAGATGTTGCCTGCGTGGGAATTTTCGAACATTTTTTACAAACGCTTTTTACAAACACTTTTTTTACAAACGTTTTTTATAAACGTTTTTTCGTAGCTGCAAATTGCCGGACTGGAACTTTACCCCCTTCTTACAATGACTTTGGGCAGCAGCCAGACAGCTGCCATTGCGATGCCGATACAGGCCGCTTTTCCGCAGAGCCAGCTCATATCGCCGTCGTCTGTTATATTTCGGAAAGTATAAGAAAACAGGTTCCATACGCCAAGGCACCGGTTGCCGGCGGTAGAATCTGCCATCAGCCACAGTAGCAGGCAGCAGCCGAGCCCGGTCCACATATTTCGAAACAGGCAGGCGAGCAGGTTTGATAAAAGCCCCCAGAAAACGAGCGTGACTGCCACCGCGGCAAGATATCCAAGAAACAGGCCACATTCGTAAGGCTGCGCGTAGCCAGGATTGACACAGGCCGCCGCATATGGTCCCGCCACCGCTGTCTGAGGGTTTTGAAAGACATAAAACAGCCCGTATGCGATCGCTGCAACCGCGAATAAGAACAGCTCTTGTAAGGCAATCCGTTTGTATATGGCGGCAATCCGCTTTTTCATTGGGTACAGCCGCTGTATTTCCGACCGTTTACTGGTGATCTCCTGCGTATAAGTATCCGCGCAGAACGAAGCGGCCAGGATTGCCATGGGCGCTTCTAACGCGATCCCGATTTCATACGTATAAGTCACTCCTCGGACAAGGCTGATTACCACGGCGAAAAATATGGCGTAGGCCTGTTTGGGAAGCGGGAGCGAGATTTTCCATTCGCAAATCAATAGTACCGCCTCCGTTTCCATATCTGTACCGAGAGGGCGATTATGCATACGGCGGCTACGACCAGGAAACTTTGGTTTAGCAAAGCCATTGGCGGGGGAGCGGTATCAAAAAACGCCCCTGGGAACCGTACCATGATCGCTAACGGCCGGCCGTAGTATCCATAAATGCCGTCCGCGTTGCGCCCGCCCATATTGGAGTATATGATATACAAGATCAACAGCGGCACCGCGGGCAGCGGGCTTTTGCATAACAGCGAGATTAGGCCATAGACGCTTACGATCATCAGCATATTCGGTAAAATATACAGGCCGGTTGCAAGCAGAAAGTCCGCCAGCCTGACTTCAAATCCGCGCCGGCCTGCGGACGCCGCGCATAAACCAAAAAATATCAAGTTTAGGGCCGTAAGTAGGATTAGGCAGGCCGCAAACCCGCCGCCCACTTTGCCCGACAGGTAAGCCCACGCGCGGACCGGCTTGGTATGGAGGAGCTCGTAGGTATTCTTCCTTGTATCCTGCAAAAATAAAGCGGATAAGAAGACCGTTGCGAAAAAGCCCATAAACAGCCCTGCGAAATCGGCAAATTTTCTTGAAAAGTAATAGGAAAAGGGTTTGTCTTCCAGCCTCGTTGTAAGATAAGCGTTGATCTCGTCGCGTGTCCCCTTATGATAGGCGGTATTGGCATAATCCAGGTACGCGTTGTAAAAGCGGTAGCTTTCCAGATGCTTACAGGCCGTAACAATATCCATTTCCTGCATTTCCAAAATGACCGACTGCGCCTTGTCGTCGTCCATTTCAAACGCGGAAACAAGCGTTTCTTGTACCAGCCCTTCCCATAGCTTGCGCCGCATCCCGTCCGCCGTCGGCACATAGCCGTCGAGGACGTCCCCGGAATGCGTCGTTTGCGGGTAATCGTTTACGATAGCCTCCCCTTCTGCGAGATAGTGGATATCCAGATAAGGGCTTACCTCCTGGAAGATGATCCAGACGCCAAGCGGGATGCCAATCCAAAACAGCGGGTTTTTGATCGCATTTCTTACCTCCCTTTTTAAAATCAACCACATCGTGTTTCCTCCTTTCTGCTTTTGGATGGGGTAGATAACCGATAACCGGTTCTATGGTGATTCTAAAACGGAGATCTCAACAAAAAAGCAATGGGAAAAAAGATTATTCTATCCGCCGAAAGATCGCTGTTGCGACAGCCCCTCCATGTTGTTCATTTTCCAAAACCAGGGCCCCTCCATGCTTTTCGCAATACAGCCTGCTGATATACATTCCGATTCCTGCGTGCAGCAGGCTGTCTTTTGCATTCTGTGTGTGGAATGCGGCCGTAATTTTTTCCGCGTCTTCCTGAAAGCCCGCGCCGTCGTCCTCTACGCGGACGCTTAGTTTAGCGTATCCCACTGTGATTCGAATTACAATCTGCTGTTTCCCGTAGCGGAAGGCATTGGACAGCAGGTTTTCCGCGACTTCTAAAATAAGTTCTTTATCCCCATAAAACCGTTCCGCCTGTTCCGGCGCCTGTAGCAGGTATTGTTTGCCGTATTCTTTTTGTAGGACGGCAAGCGCTGGCTGGATATCCGCCGCGAGCTGCCTAGTGGATATCTCCTGCGCGGACAGCGCGCGGTTTTCCAGGCTGCTCATTTTTCGCATCGTTTCTACAAAAGCATCCATACGGTCGATTTGGCGGCCGCTTTCGGACAGCAGCTCCATGGCATTTTCCATATCGATATCCCCAGCCGGCAGGTATTCGGCCAGCATTTCCTGATACCCTTTCAAAACGGACAGCGGGGAGCGGATATCGTGGGCGATCGCAGCGCGCAGCATCTTTTCTTCTTCCACCGTTTTCCATAAGAGCTGGTTGTTCCTAGCAAGCTGCGCCCGCATCCGCTCGAATTCCATGCAAAGCGTGCCCATCTCGTCTTTGTTTTTATAACAGATATGAAAATCTAGGCGATTGTTCGCGATCTTTTTTGAGGCCTGCGTCAGCTCTTCCATCGGCTGTCTTAGCTTGTTTCGGTAAAAAAGGAAAACCGCCGCGCAGCTTCCTAACATAGACAAAAGCAAGATCGTATAAGTCTGTAAGAAGTCGCAAAGCTCTGACGTCAGATAGTCTGGCCGTGTCATAATATAAGCGTCTGGCCTTGGGATATCCGCTATATAATCAAAACCTTCCATTTCTGCCGCTTTAAAATAAGCGTCTTCATCTACATACTTCCACCAGATTTGCTTTTGCGTGCGTGTGGCAATTCTGACAATTGCCGCCGAGAGGGCAAAACTGCAAAACAACGCGACTGCCATGTACAAAAGAATTGTTTGCTTCAAAGAAAGGTTCCTTATTTTATCCATCGGTACCCCATCCCCCAGACCGTTTCAATATATTCGGTTTCTGTATAGGCCTGTATTTTTTTCCGGATTCTGCGGATTAATTCTGTAATGACCCGGCTGTCCCCCTCCGCGTCAAACCCGCAGACCTTCTCATAAATCCGGTCCTTTGCAAAGACCATCCCTGGGTGCATGGACAAAAACGCGATGATCTCGTATTCCAGCCGGGTAAACTCCAGCTGGTCGGCGCGCACCTGCACGGATTTGGCCGCATAATCGATCGACAGGTCGCCCTGAAAGCGGCACTGCGTCCTGTTTTGGCGCCTTATCTCCCGCTTTAGGTGCGCGGTAATCCTGGCATCCAGCTCTTTTAGGCTAAACGGCTTTAAAATATAATCGTCGCCGCCCGAAGAAAGCCCGGTCACAATGTCCTGTTCTTCGACCCGCGCGGTCAGAAATAAAATCGGGCATGCCGTTTTGTCCCGTATTCTTTGGCATACCTCGATCCCGTCCATTCGGGGCATATTTACGTCCAATAAAATGATATCCGGCTGCAATGCCATTTTGCTTAAACCTTCCACGCCGTTTTCAGCCGTAATGACTTCATATTTTTTGCGTTCCAAATAACTTTTTAGCATTTTCAGCAGTTCTGCGTCGTCGTCAATAATCAATATTTTATAGCCCATCATAATCGTGGCCTTCCTTTCCTAGAGCGTGTTTGAAAAACGTTTTCTTGCAGATTCTTGCAGATGGAGGGAATGATTTTTCAAACGCGCCCTCATATGCGCCTTCGTATCTAATCTAAAGAGGATCGTACCATACAAATCACAACAAATGGACAATGGATTTTTTGAACAAAACGGCGGTTTTTCACATAACAGACGTGCCGTATCCAAGTCTTTTCGGCTGGATACGGCACGTGTCCGTGGTGTTTGCATATTTCGTTCCCGTTTTGTTTTGTACGGCTATCTGCGTGAGAAGACGCGGCACGCGCCCATTGGGATTTTATGTTTCGTCCCCTGTGTGTTTTGCCTGGCTGTCAGCATGCGATGACGCATCCAGCTGGCGCAGCGTGTCGGTGAGTTCTTCCTCCGTTTTGCCTTTGGCCAGACGGTAAATGACGGTATACCCCCAAAGCAGGATTGGGACTAGTATCGTACAGATGGCCGAGGCTTTGAATAAGACCATGCCGCTGCTTGCGTCAAAGAGCGCGCAAAAGAGCGTGGCAAGGTATAAAAGCACTAATAATACGGCGCCTGCCAAGGCGAGCATCCGTTTTGCCTTATTTATTTTGGGCGGTTTTATAGTTGGTTGTTCTGGTTTTGGCTGTTTCATTTCAGCTACCACTCCTTTGGATAAATGTACCATATATAAAAAATAGTTGCAAGTGCGTTTTTCCCCGGCTTTTGTATCCCGGACGCCGGAACCAGGCCGCAGGCCCGTCCG
>CASUON010000182.1 GCA_949457475.1 uncultured Lachnospiraceae bacterium | reverse complement strand
TATTGTTATTTCTCTTTCTTCTTTTATTGTTATTTCTCTTTCTTCTTTTATTGTTATTTCTCTTTCTTCTTTTATTGTTTTTCTCTTTTTTCTTTTATTGTTATTTTTCTTTCTTCTTTTATTGTTATTTCTCTTTTTTCTTTTATTGTTATTTTTCTTTCTTCTTTTATTGTTTTTCTCTTATTTCTTTGTTTTTTGTTTGTTTTCGTCTTTTTATATTTTAATACTGGCTACCTTCCAATGTCCATGCCTTCCAGTATCCGGCGCTGCAATGGTTCCATCACAGCTGCGTCTTCCTCTTTGATATGGTCATAGCCAAACAGGTGCAGCATGCTGTGGACGATCAGGAATGCGAATTCCCGTAATTCGCTGTGCCCATAGTTTTCTGCCTGCTCAGATACTTTTTCCACGCTAATCATAATATCCCCAAGCACCGCCTCACCGGTATCCGGGTTAAAGTTGTCCGGGTCTTCTTCCAGGCCGGAAAAATCACCGGCCCGCGCATAAGAACACATTGGGAACGACAGTACATCCGTAGGCGCGTCGATCTGGCGGTGCGCCTGGTTCTGCGCGTGTATACCCGCGTTGTCCGTCAGTATAATATTTACTTCCGCCTCATAAGGGAAATTTTCATGCGCAATGGTATAGTGGACGACATCCTGCGCGACCTGCCTGTAGTCAAATGGAAACGGTACTTCGGTTTCAGTTTCAATGGCGATTGTCATAGCAACTCCTCCTCTTTTTTCAGAAAATCCCGGATTTTGATAAACTGGTTCATCGTAAGGCCGCTGTTGTCATAAATCCCGGAAGAAGATTTATCGTTCATAGTCTGGTAAATAACGATATCCCGGTTCCACGAGCTTGACAGCGTCGTATGGTCCAGCAGTTCAAATTTTTTCACCACGCTATCCGTAATATGTACAATTGCGGATTCGATGGAAGAAATTGGACGGTTTTTCCCGTTATATTCACCCAATATCGTAATGATTTCATATGGAAAACAATTGTTCTGCGCAATTTTCACCCCGTTTTCAATAAACGGCTCCCCGCCAAGCTTGCCCAGCCGGTAATAAAACCCGCCGACTGCGGAAATCTTTACGTTTGCGCCAATTTCTGCCGCACAATGGGCCGCGATTTTAGATACACGCATGGCATGATTGTAGTCGACCTGGGAGTAGCGCTTGATCTCCCGCACAAGGTGGTAGTTTGGGTCTACGATCGTATCTAGGCTGATCTCCGCCGCCTGTGCTTTGCGAAAATGCAGAAATTCATAACAATAATGCATCCCCAGGATGCTTGCAGCCCCGTCCAGGAACGCAAATAAAATCAGCAAGACAGTCGGCACGCCGTTTTCCAAATAGTGAAACAACACTGGTACCGATATGCATAGCGCAAGCGCGATCATCTCCGCATACTTGCGGTACTCCTTCTGCCCGTATATCGTCGTAAGCATTGCGCCCAAAAGCGTCAGCACCAAATAGCAGCAGAGCATATACACAGAAGCCGCCCCGTTTAACGCCAGCTGGGCGTCCAAAAATACGGCAAGCATTACCGCAAGTTCACGGTTTAACCCGGCAGCCAGAAGAAAAGACACCACAAATACCGGAGCTGTATACCCCGGAAAAAAAGAACCCGTGAACAACACAATCTGGCCTGCAGTATAGTAAATACACACAAGCATATAATCTTCCGAAGAGTCCGGCGTGCCTTTACGGTGTATCCGGTCATTTTCCAGATAACAGGCCAACAGCACGCTGAACAATCCATTGATAAACAAAAGCGATAGTAGTTCGCCCAACGGCTGGCGGTGGAACAGCCCCGTTAAAAAACCGGAAAAAAGCGTCACAAATGCTAGGTAGACAAGTTTTAAAAGCCGCGTGGCGACAAGCCGCTCTTCGATCGCGTTGACCTTTGGTTCTTCTATCGTTGTTTCCCTGCCTGTATGTTTCGCAGCGCTACGGCCTTTGTACCAGCCCTTTATTTTTCCTGCGACATTAACGCCTTTGCGCTTTTTGCCCGTACTTTCCGCATCCGCGGCGTCTTTCTGGCTGGCGTCTGTATCGACGGCTGCGTTGCGGCCTTTCTGGCTGGCGTCTGTATCGACGGCTGCGTTGCGGCCTTTCTGGCTGCTGTCCGTATCGACGGGGGTGATGTGGCCTAGCGGGACAGCGTCTATCGTTTCGGCTGCATCGTCCGCCTGGCTGGAACTTTCGTTTCTATACCCTGCCATATCTGACGGGTCGAAGTCCGGATACACGGCTCCATTGTACTCCGATGGACCGGCTTCTGCATGTCCTACGCCTGAAACCCCTAGGGATCCATTGTACCCTGCCTGGCCGGCTGCTCCCGCCATGGCCCCATTGTACCCTGGCTGACCAGCGTCGGCTGCTCCCGCCACGTTTCCATTGTACCCTGGCTGACCAGCTGCTCCCGCTACGGCCCCATTATACCCTGCCTGGCCGGCTGCTCCCGCTACGGCCCTATCGCGGCCCGGCTGCCTATTTCCCGCACTTCTTGCAATTTCGATGCCTGTCTTTACACGGCGGCCTGCCATATCGAATTCTGAGAGATCAATATCCGCCGCATCGAAATCGGTTGCATCAAAACCTGCTGTATCGAAATCTGCGATATCCAGATCGGCCATATCCAAATTTGCGATATCTAAATCTGTAATCTCCAAATCGGACATACCAAAATCTGCGATATCCAAATCGGCCATATCCAGATTATCCATATCCAAATCGGCATTTTCTAAATCTGCGATATCCAAATCTGTGATATTCAAATCTGTTATATCCCAATCTGTCATTTTGCCACCTGTTTCCTGCGTTTTTTCCGTTCAGACTGCCTTTGCTCATAACGGTCATAGGCATTAACAATTTTTTGTACGAGCGGATGGCGTACGACGTCTTTGGGAGTCAGCTCGCAAAAGCCGATTTCTTCGACATTTTTTAATACCCTTAACGCGACGTCCAGGCCAGATTTTGCATCTGGAGGCAAGTCCTTTTGCGTTGCGTCTCCGGTAATTACTACTTTAGAGCCAAAACCGATGCGTGTCAAAAACATTTTCATCTGCGCGGGCGTCGTATTTTGCGCTTCATCCAAAATAATAAAGGAGTTGTCCAACGTCCGGCCACGCATGTATGCAAGCGGCGCCACCTCGATCAGCCCCTTTTCCATATTTTTCATAAAGCTGTCCGCACCCATAATCTGATGCAGCGCGTCGTACAAAGGACGCAGGTACGGGTCTACTTTGCTTTGGAGGTCTCCGGGCAGAAATCCAAGCTTCTCCCCGGCTTCGATCGCAGGGCGGGTTAAAATAATGCGCCCGACTTCTTCTTGCTTAAACGCCGTAATCGCCATCGCCATTGCCAGGTAGGTTTTCCCAGTCCCCGCGGGGCCTACGCCGAATACGATCATGCGGTCTTTCATCCGTTCGACGTATTTTTTTTGGCCCAGCGTCTTTGGACAGATCGGCTTGCCGTTGATCGTATGGCAGATCGCGTCCCCTTCAATATCGGCTAATGTCGCGGACTCGTGCCCTTGTACAAGAGAAAGGGCATACTCCACGTTTTGTTCCGTGATCGTGTTTCCTTTTTCTGAAAGCTCCAGAAGCTGCGCGATGACCTGCCTGGCATTTTCAATATGCCCGCTTTCGCCCAGCAGCTTCACTTGTTCATTTCTGCATACAATCGTTACGTGCAGCTGCCGTTCGATTTTTTTCACATATGTGTCAAACTGCCCAAATACATTCGTCATATGCCCGGCGGGCAGTTCCATCGTTATTTCATTCAGACTCATGTCGTGTATCCCCTTCGTCTTCTTCCGTTCCCGCAGCGTTTGTCATATGTTCGTTATTTACCGCGTATTGAAATGTATTTTCCAGTACCGTAATACTGCCGGATACGGTATATTTATTTTTCCCTTTCTTTATCATAACATTTTTTTCCAAAATGAGAACACCTTTTTGCGTTAATTTTTTTAAATATTCAGCCAGGTTCTTTTTTGCATAGTCTACCGCCTCATTTTGGGAATAGGTCAGCTGGCGCGTTTCATATTCCTCATATTCCCGTTGTACAAAGTAGACCGGGAGGTAGAACGAATCGCATAAGCGCAGCTGGTTTCTAGTCTCCATTACCGTATACTGGCGAAATGGCACTTTGGCCCATGGAAGCTGCAAATAACGGCTGCCTACGCTGATGCCATAACGCGCTGTCTTATTTTCACTATAGATTTTTTGCTGGTGGCGGATTGAAAACCGTTCTTTATACGTATAATC
This sequence comes from uncultured Lachnospiraceae bacterium, assembly GCA_949457475.1. Classification (GTDB taxonomy): domain Bacteria; phylum Bacillota; class Clostridia; order Lachnospirales; family Lachnospiraceae; genus Eubacterium_J. The sequence continues at coordinate 3,014 of CASUON010000182.1, read as the reverse complement.
CGTCTGCAGCTTTATATCGGCGTCCGCCGTGCAGTACTGGTAGGCGCAGACTTCCCCATTATCGTCATAAATCGGCAGCGCGCCGGAAACGAGCACATCCCCCTTTTTTACCTGCGCCCCTTTTTCCACAAGCGGCGTTCCCTTGCGTACGTAAATGCTGTCGATCGTCCCGTCGTGCATCGCCAAAAGGTCGTACCCGCTCTGTTCCTGTTCTTTGAATTCTTTTGGCAAACGCCCGTTCGCATCCTCGCTTTTGACGACCAGGTTTTCTTGTACGTCAATAGTCAGCGTCGTCCCTTCCCGCTTGCAGGACGTCCAGATGATATCGGCAAAACAGCTGCGCAGCTCTTCTTCCAGCTTTTCGCAGTCGATATCGGAAATATTGGTTCCGTAGCAGCTGCCCTGCTCTTTTAAAAATTGCAAAATACTGTCGTCCGTCACGCTGTCGTTCCCGCGTATATCAATTTTCCATATAAACCTAGACAACGTGAATAAAATCACCATACATAGAAAAATACTGGCAAACAGGATTTTCCGTTTCCGGTAGCGAAAGAAAAAAAACGGGACGCCGTTTTTCTCTTTCAGGCGGATATGTGTGCCGCTTTTTTTTAGCAGCGGCTTTAAGCTGAAAAACCCCCGCACCGATACTTTAAACTGATAGGTGTCCCCCTGCTGGGCGATGTCCCATATTAAAATGTCATGATTACTGCACAGGTTAAAAAACCGTTCCGGCGCATAGCCCCACAGCGTTACTTCTACATAGCCACGAAAATATTTGATGAATGACAACAGCATGCCGCACCTCAGTTTTCATATAATATCTGTTCGATGAAACCTTTGATTTTCATTTCATCGTTCGTATAATATTCAATCTGCAGCCGCTTGCCTGTAATAAGGATGCGGCAGTCTTTTGCCTGGATGCGGATATGCTCATCCTTGTATTCTAAAATTCCACGGTAGTTTTCGATTAGGAGTTCATTTTGGCCTGTGACAGACACCAAGACGCTTCCATAGGCTAAATCTGCCGGCAGCTCAAAGGCGCGTATAACGCTGTCTTTTAATTCGCTCGAGAGGCTGTTTCGTTTTTTCATGGCGGCTCCGGTTTGCGCAGCATGTGGTATTGATACTATTTTATGCCGGGGCGGCCTGCGATATGTATAAACCGGGCGCAAATCATTTACTTATGGTAGGGCTCATGGCTGTTAATGCGAAAGCTGCGGTAAACCTGCTCTAACAGTATAATACGCATTAATTGATGCGGAAATGTCATTTTTGAAAAACTCAGCCGCATATCGGCACGGCGCAGCAACTTCTCAGATAGGCCGAGCGAACCGCCGATCACAAACACTATATGGCTGGCCCCATGGACGCATAACGTATCCAGTTTTTTTGCCAGTTCCAACGAGTCGAGCATCTGCCCTTCGATCGCAAGCGCGATTACATAGGCGTCATGCGGGATACGTTTTTCCAGGCGCTCCCCTTCTTTTTCTTTGATCCGCAGTGCTTCTTGCGGCGCGCAACGGTCTGGAATTTTCTCATCCGCGGCTTCTAAAATTTCAATCGATGCATACCGGCCCAGCCTTTTTTTATATTCCGCGGCGGCGTCCCGATAGAAAGGCTCTTTTAGCCTGCCAACCGCCAGGATTGTAATTTTCATTTTTTGTGCTCCTATTTGCAATTTCTCATAGATTTTGTAGTGAAATATGATATAATTACCTATTATACTTGATTTTTTTACATTTGTACAGAAGTGTACACAAAATCAGGTTTCCGCTCGTAGGGCGGCGTTAAATTGGTAGAGTTTCTACACGGCCGTATAAAAAAACAACAATAGATAGGAGAATAATCATGTGGTGTCCAAAATGTAAATCTGAATTCCGCGACGGCGTAACTTTTTGCGTAGAATGCAACACCCCGCTTGTTGAAAAGCTGCCGCAGGAAGTGGATATCTCCCCGGTGGAGAACAAAGTGGCGGTTTTAAACAATATGGACAGCAGGGATAACCTGCATGCACTCAGCGACGGGAGCAGCGCGTACGTTGAAAAGAACGTGAAATATGAAGATATGAAATCTACGGCCTACTCTTTCCTGCTCGTAGGCACGTGCGGCATCGTATTGCTGGCGCTCATATATACCGGCGTATTCCCCCTGCAATTTGCGGAATATATGAAATATATGATGACCTTCGTTATCGGCGGTATGTTCGTTGCCTTTTTGGCCATCGGTGTCCGCTCTTATAAAAAGCTGGCTGATTTAAAAGAAGAGGCGGTTGTGGAACAGAAAAACAAGCAGGCGGCAAAAGAATGGTTTTTTGAAAACTATTCCGCCAGGGCGGTCGATGTATCGGCGGAAGTAAACAGTTCCGACGAACTGCAGCAGAAATATTTCCTGCGCAGCTCCCATATGAAAAACCTGCTGCACCGGCAGTTTCCAGATTATGAAGATTCTTTTTTAGATTATTTAATAGAACAATTTTATGAAGAACTATACCCACAAGATTAACAGGAGGACAAGAACATGAAATTACTAGAAGAAAAAGTCTTAACAGAGGGCAAAGCCGTCAATGAAAATATCCTAAAAGTAGACGGCTTTATCAACCACCAGGTCGACCCGGAGCTGATGAAGGCGATCGGGGAAGATTTTGCCGCCCATTTCCAGGGAAAAGGGATTACAAAAATCGCAACGATCGAAAGCTCCGGCATCGCCCCTGCCCTGACAACGGCCGCGGCGCTGCACGTCCCGCTGCTAATTTTGAAAAAATCCCCTTCCAAAGTATTAAACGACAATATGTACCAGACAGTCGTCACTTCTTATACCAAAGGCAACAGCTATGAGCTGACGCTTGCAAAACACTTAATCTGCGACCAAGACCACGTGCTTATCATTGACGACTTCCTGGCAAACGGCGAAGCCGCAACCGGCGCCATCCGCCTGATACGCAAGGCGCACGCTACTATCGCGGGCATCGGCATCCTAATCGAAAAGTCGTTCCAGCCAGGACGCAGCAAGCTGGA
>CASUON010000181.1 GCA_949457475.1 uncultured Lachnospiraceae bacterium | reverse complement strand
ATCCCGAAGCTGGAACATCAGGGAGGGCTTGCGGCCTGGTTCCAGCGTCCGGGTAAACACAAAACGTAAAAACTGCTCCAGAATTCAACTGTCGGATAATAACCTATTAGTTTTGTTCTCATATTTAAGGAATATCCCCACCCCGTAAAAAGCAACGTTATACATTACAATAAATGCGGTTCATACGCTCTACGCAGCCGCCCCCCGCTACATTCCACAGGATGGGTCGGGCATCATCCCGGCTATCCTTCCACGCCATAAAATTCTACCTTCCAGCTGCTTTTTTGCTTGATCAACCCAATCGTTAAATATAAAAACATATCTTCATAGCTGCTGTCCCTAAATTCTACCGAAACAACATACCTGCCATTGCTAACCTCTTTCCTGTCAGCATCGGAGAGGCCTTTCACAGTCAGGTCATTGACCGTCCCCGCCCCGTCATAGGTTTCTATTTCCCCGTCATAGCCCTTTGCAAGAAATTGCCGGATTGCGTCTACATCGCCGTTAAAATACGCTGCTGCAAACCCTTCTGCCGTATTTTGGATTTTCTGGCAATCCCTTGCTTTCAAATAGTTCTGTCCGCCAGCAGAACGTCCGTTTTTTTCGCGGCCACCACTGTCCACAAGCTGTGACTGTCTCTTATCCTGTTTCTTTCCCTGTTTCTTTTCCTGTCCCCCTTCCTTGGAAAACGTAAGCGTTTTTGCAGCCTGGCTTCCTACAACAGCCGCTTTCCTGGAAGTCATATCATTCGCGTTTTCTTTTCCGCTATCTTCTTTTGCAATGGAACAGCCTACCAGCGTCCCCAAGCTGATGGTCAAAACAACGGCGCATAATAAAATGCAAATTCCATTTTTCTTTTTGTTTTTCGTTAAAATATTTTTAAAACGTCTTTTCATAATCTTCGTCCCTCCATAAAATTGCGTTGATAACACGGTTCTTTGGGCGCACTGCTTGTGAAGCATGGACAGCAGCGTTTCGGTGTATGCTTTGCGTACGTCGTAGCTTGCGCCTTGCGTGACCCTTTCATCACAGGATAATTCCATATCAATCATAGCTTCTTTTTGCATCATCCAGATAACCGGATTAAACCAGTGGACAGCGTTCACTACGACAAAAAGCAGTTTCAGATAGACATCCCCTCTTTTAAAATGAACCAGCTCATGCTTTAAAATAAAGAACAATTCCTCCGCACAGTCCGGCTCCTGTGGCAAAACCAAAACCGGTTTCAAAAAGCCGATCACCATAGGACTGCCTGCTTCGGGATATGCAACTGCCTGTACGGTACGCCTGATATGCAATCCATGTTTTATTTCATCGATCTGGACCAAAATGCGCGTATCCTTTATCCGTTCCCCTTTTTCCTTCACTCGACGCCTGTAGTGGGAGTAGCTGATAATGTGTACGGCCAAAAAAACCAGGCTGCCTGCCATCCAGGCAAATGCCAGGATATCAAGCATGGTAAAACGGCCATTGTACTTTCCAGGCTGCGATGCAGATTGCATTTTAATTGGGGCGGCCATTTGCGCGGGTATCTCAACAACCATCCGCTGATACGGTAGCGTCCTGCCATCCAGCGCGCTTTTCTCCTTTTGCTGTTTTGGCACTGTCCACGTGTCCCTTTGCGGCAGCCAATCCATCATGAAATGCCCATCCGCTCCGTTCAATGGCACGAGCAGCCTGCATGCAAGGAATATCCAGATCAGGTATTTCCACTTTGCGGCATAACGTTTCGTTAAAATTGGCGTAAGTAAAATTACTGCAAGAACCATAAAACTTACGGATACTGAAATTTCAAAAACAGACAATAGTACAGTCGTCATCCCTCATCCTCCAATTTGCCTAGAAATTAATATTTTACCAGTCTTTCCAATAAAATAATTCATTTCCTTTCTTATACTATACGATCGTATAATTCATTATACATTTGTATAGTGTTCCTGTCAAGTGCTTATACTAGAGAGCACAATGATTTGCCAGATACCTTGTAAAATTCGGCAAATGAAACTACTTGAGGGTATTGTACAGCTACTAGGAATAAGCGCCATAGGTATCCACCCCGCATATGCGTTTTTATATAATAAATATTTTAAATGGTAATGCGAAGAAAAAAATTGAGGGAAACATGTTGCCGTTTCCCTCAAAATATTTATCTTCCAATCTTTACTTTTTTTACTTTACTCCATTTTCCGTAAGAAACTACGCCATTTGCAAGCTTGTAAGTACGCATTTTCAAATAATATGTCTTCCCTTTTGACAGCCCTGAAATAGTTTTTGACCGGCTTGTTTTTTTGGCCTGATCGACGACCGTCTTTTTAACCGGAAACTTTTTGTTCCTGGAATACGCAATTTGATAGCCGTCTCCATTGGCATACCGTTTCCATTTTATTTTTACCTTTCCATCCGGCAGGATTTTCACATCTTGAATCTTTACTTTTTTTACTTTCGCGCCTGCGTGTTTATCATATCCCAAATTTGCATCGGTATTCGGTTCGGACCCTGGCGTTTGGTCTGATGCATCCGTTCCTGGCGTTGCATCCTCACTGCTGCCTGGCTTGCCGTTTGTTCCTGTTCCTGGCGTTGCATCTGTCCCAGACCCTGGCTTGCCGCTTTCTCCTGTTCCTGGTGTTGCATCCTCACTGCTGCCCGGCTTGTCATTTGCTACTGGATTTGTTGCTATATTAGCCCCGGGCTTTGTCGCTGCATCCGCTCCGGGCTGCATTGCTACTCCTGTCCCCGGCTTTGTCGCTGCATCCGCTCCGGGATTTATGACCGTACCCGCTCCTGATCCTGGATTTTTACCCGCTCCTGGGTTTGTAGCGGCATCCGGCCCGTCAGTCATCCCTACATCTGAGTTCCCAGGCTTTGTATCGTCTGAAGGTTGGACATCCCCCATTATCCAATATGCACGTAGCGTTTCATCCTGATAAAATATCCAGGATGTATCCACCGGCAACCTGCTTCTTTCCATATTATACCAGCCAAGAAACGTATAGCCGCTCCTACTCACGGATGGCAGGTACGGCAGTTTCTGGTTTACGGTATCGACTGACGCCGTGCCTTCCAGCCTGCCGCCATTTGCATCGAAAGTAATCGTATATTCCTTTCCGTTTGTCTGCTTTGTCGTAAATGTCTGTATATCTGATGTATATTTTCCCGCATCCGTTTCATAATACATACGATAGTAATACGTTGTACCAGGAGATAGCTTGGAAATCTTTATCTGAAACGTATCCATTTTTTTGCGCGGCCCAAAAATAACGCTGTCTGTCATTTGCGCCTGGGATGTCCCATAGCTGTATGCCCAGTGATATACATATCTTTGCGGAATCGCAACCTGAATCTCCGCCGTTGTGCCTGTCAGGCTTACAACTCGAAAATTACGGTATCCCGGGGCGGTATCCTGCTGTTTCCATGAAGCATACAACGTAGTATCTTCCTGGAATACGCAGCCTTCCGGCACATAAGCCCCGTCTGACGTACACCAGCCCTGAAACGCGTATCCGTCCCTTTCTGCCGTCGGCATGCCGGTAAGCCTGCTATTTACGGTATACTTATAACGATCCCCGTTTACCGTTCCCCCGTTGGCGTCGAACGTAACCTTGGCTTCTTTCGCAGTGCCTTTCCAGTGTGCATATAGCACTTGATCCTTTGTAAACTGCGTTGCCGTATTCACTGCGTTATAGCCATCCCGGCTTGTATACCATCCTTCAAACGTATATCCGCTACGGTACGCGTTTGGGACGTAGGAAAGCTTTCTTCCCACCGTAGTTACACTCATATAACGGTATCCGTCGATGAAGCCGCCATTTGCATCAAAAGTAACGGTATATTCAGCGTTGCTGCCTGGGCTGCCCGTGTTGCCCGACGCCGCCCCGGAATTGTTACCCGTACTGCCCGGCGTTGTTCCAGTATTGCCGCCCGTACTGCCCGGCGTTGTTCCAGTATTGCCCGGCATTGTTCCGGTATTGCCGCCTGGTGTTGTCCCTGGACTGCCTCCGGTATTTCCCGGCGCTGTATCCGGGCGGTTTCCGTTCCCGCTTTGCGGCTGTTTGCCGTTTCGTATTTCTTTCGTCCGGCTTTCGGACAGGTTGTTAACTGAAATCTCGTAAAATACGATCGTTTCATTTTCCCACGTATACCATACCAGCTTGTTTCCAAAGAGCACCGGGGCACAATCCGATAAATTCCCCTGCATCGTATATGTCCTGCCCGTCTGCCTGCCGTTTCCATCAACCGCGGTATAATATACCCGGCTCCCACAGGTCCACAGGACTATCAGTTGATCCCCGCTGATTTTCACCAGATGCGGCGTAGACGCGGTCTGTCCCCCTTCTGGGTAGTCTGTAAGCCAGTTTACAGCTACGCTGCCCTTGTCCATACCTTTATCCACTGCCGCCACAAATATATTCCGTGTCGCCCTAGACAGGTTGCGGTCGTCCTGCACGACCGAATTCCCCGCTACTAAATAGGCGGTGTCTGATATTTCCAAGCCGCCGGCGGAAGCGCCGGTTCTATTATTCATATAGGACCCTGGAAATGCAAGGACATCTACCGACTGACACCTGCCGCTAAACCTGCCGCTGGATACATTTGCAGGATATTTTGCCATAACGATCGAGCGCGGAAATGCGTCGCCATGGTCAACCGCAACCAAACGGCCATCGTCCACTTTTAAAAACTGGTTAAACGAATGGCTGACATATCCAGTAGAAATCATCGCTACGTCGGTATAGGAATCTGTTAATTTCATAGTTTCCATATCCAATTGGAACGTCAGGTTCGACTGGTGCCCGTCATACATCTTCCGGCTGGTATGAACCAGCAGGTAATTTTTATATGCCTCCATGCGGCCTGCGCCTGCGTCAAATGGAGTTGTCGTATTGCAGTTTTTTACCCCTGCACAACCAAGCCGTTTCCAGTTTCGATCATATTTTGTGATCCGGAATACTTCCGCGGTAGACGATCGGGCCGTATTCCTTTGACCGGTCAAAAGAAAATAATATTGGCCCGCCTGATAAAACCCTCCAAAGATCGGAAGCTCTTCCGCTATTACCTGCGACGATTCAAACTGATAAGAGCCGTTGTAATACTCTACCAGTACGCCGCCCACTGAATCAGCATACTGTACACGCATCAGTTTATTATTCCCACATGGTACCAGATAAGATTTCACTGGCTTCGTATAAATTTGATAATCCTGCGCGTTTTTATTGCTTCCTTTATATGTAGCGTCTTGCTGCCATTCGGCCGCCGGCGCCTCAGCCGCCTGTGCCATCCCAGCGGGGCAAAGCGCGGGTCCTACCAATGCCGCGGCAAGTACCGCGCCAATAATCCGATTGCGTATTTTATGGTACATACCCCATCCTCCTTCCTAAATAAAACAATCTTATCCGTATTTACCTTTTGATTACGACAGACTTCTTTCCGCTCCATTTTCCATACTCTTTTACCCCGTTTACCACTGTATAAGCGCGGATTTTAACATAATACTTTTTCTTCTGTGTAAGGCCGTAATAATATGCCTTTGTTTCAGATGCACCCAGTTCATTTTTAACTACATCGCCTTTAAAATTCGGCCTCGTCGTATACCAGAGTTCATAACCGCCTGCTCCCGTTACACCGCTCCATTTTACAGCCATCGTACCTCCGGCTGGATTTTTTACACTCTTCAGTTGCGGGGCTGCCGTGTCCTTTTTGGTATAGTCAATGATAAATGTATAGGAACCGCTCCCTTCGTTTACATCCGCTTTGGCAATTGCAAGGTAATAAAGCCCGGCTTTTACGGACACTGGCTGCAATACTTTAGACTCTCTTTGTACGTTGCCCTGATAGGCCGGGTTCGCCGACTCGTCATAAAAGACATACCTAACGTTTCGGTCAATCGCATTTGTCAGATTCAATGTAATCGTGCCCGCTGCAGGCACCTGGAATTTGAAGTAGTCAATGTCGTCGTTTTGCCCCAGCACGCCTTTGTATTTTTCTTTGAAGCTAATCGTATTGGCATCTGACATCATATCATTGTTGGCGTCTTGGGTTTCGGTAAAGCTTTCGTTCATAGCGTCCGTTTCTGCTACAAACGTAATCGTAGAACTGTCCGCTTCCGAACATCCTACAAGCAGATAATAATTTCCGCCAGTCAGATATACATTTTGCAGTGAATAAGAACGGTCATAAGACTCGCGCTTATAGACCTCTGTCATGGAATCATCATAAATTCTGACATATAATAATCCAAAGCCTCCGATTTTTCTGTCAACCCCAAGCTGAAAATGGCTCGCTTGTTCGAGGGAAAATTTATAATACCGGTCCTTGTCGCTTTCTGTTACGTTACATGACATGGAAATACCGAATTCCAATTCCCTTGCTTTTGCAAAACTGGTATTTGTTTCCGCGGGGAGCAGCCCTTCTTGCGCGTACACTGCCTGCGCCGCCCAGGGATTGCCCGCCGCCATGCCAGCTGCCATGGAAAGCGCCGCTATGCCAGCTAGTATTGTTTGTTTCCATCCTTTTTTCCCCATCATAATTCTCCTTTCTGCTAGAGCGTGTTTGAATTAAGTATAGTCCTATTCCAGCAGATAGTCAACCCAAAAATATCATTAATGATGTTTATAACATACATTTACTTATCTAAGTTCTATTTCTCTACCCGGTAATCCGCAAAATATATGTCAGGAAGTACCAAATCTGCTCCGCTGCAAAAAAAAGCGGCTGCCGTAACCGGCAGTATATGCCGTCAGCAGCCGATCATTATATTTACTTCTTATACCTGATACTGTCCTCACCAAATACCCTTTTCCATTCCGCCTCGATCATATGGATATTATTCTTAATGACCTTCTTGATTTTGCGAAGCTCATTCCCCACCTTCATGCGTAATTCCCGTTCCATTTTTTCATCGATCAAAAGTTCCCTGTTTGGTGCTATCCATATTTTAGGCGCATGCGCGCAAGGCCTCTCGGCAATATGGACATGGATATCTTCCAGGCGGCTTCCCCTCGGCGGCTGGATTTCATTTCACCAGAAATAGATTCTATATTTTCCACACCTAAATTGTAACTTTTCCCCATCTTCTTTCCTAGCCTTAGGCATGTTTGATTCCTGCTCTGCCCTCTTCTGCGCCTTTTTTGCTGATTAAGCCTATGTTCAGCCCTACCCATTTACAATCCCTCCTTTTTTAAAACGAGTACTCTCGGAAACTCGCGGCCCTTGAAAACACTGTGGTTCCAAAGCGCTCCGTTTTTTCTTTACCTCCACTTTTCAGTGAATTTTTTTACATTTGATGTGTTGGGGCATTTCAATTTTATGATAGCCAGCTGGG
>CASUON010000180.1 GCA_949457475.1 uncultured Lachnospiraceae bacterium | reverse complement strand
AAGCTGGAACATCCGGGAGGGCTTGCGGCCTGGTTCCAGCGTCCGGGTAGCACCAAACTTAAAAACCTATGATTTCTCATTTTTAAGGCATATCCCCACCCCGTGAAAAGGAACACCCGCTTTCTGTAAAAGGCTTTCCAGCCAGCAGCATCGCCGACACCGGGCAGTATCTTTCCATAAGCTTCTCATCGATAGCCGCCAACACTTCCTCGTCTATCAAGCCCTTTTGGTGCATGGACTTAGCGATGGACATTGAAAAGTAATACCGCTTTTCCGCCTGGAACTCCTGCTCACGCATGCGATTCCCCTCCAAACCGGTCTGCAATATAACATGCATGGCAGCAATATTTCCGTTTCTGGTTTCCATAGGCGGTAAACGGTTTGCCGCATTTTGCGCACGTAAACGCATAGACTGCCCTGCGGCGTATCTGCTCCGGGTGTTTGGCCCACCATTCCTGCCGGCACTGCGTACAGCAAAATACCCGCTTTTTCATCTTGGGCTGCTGTAAGATCAGTGCTCCGCAGGCGCGGCACCTGCCCTGCCCATCGGTAACCATAAGCTCCGCAGAAGTCAGGCAGTTCCTACGGCAAAAACTCTTTACGGTATTCTTGGAAAGCCCCAGCTCTTTGGCAATGCTTGCGTAGCCGCGCCCCATATAGCGCAGGCAGGTAATCTTGTCTTTGTACTCTTCTGTCACGGACAGCACCTCCTTACGATTAAATCCGTCCATAGAACAAACTATGCGCCGCTGGATGTCCATTATAACAGCCCAGGCCTTTGCCTAGGGGGTCTTTTTTGACTGAAGGGGGTTTTTTAGTCTGCCAGCACAAAAAAAGAAGGTTTCCGGCAAGTTGCGGCAACCTGTCGAAAGCCTTTTTTTCGGGTATCTGGCACTGCTGAACCAGTTATTATTTTATGAAAATAGAATCCGGGATATGGAGTTTTTTCAAGTATCTGTCCAGCCAAAGCGAAGTGGGCTGTATGAAAATACCATGTTACATATCTATATAAATATCAAATATCTCCATGTCCTCTTGTTCCCGCACATAGGAACGCACCAGTTCCCTCTGCGAACCGATACTGTTGCTTTCTGATTTTGTCCTGCCGTCGATATCTTCGTCGTCCCTTGACAGGCGAAGATAAATGGCGACAGCATAGGTACATGCTCCCATCTACTCTTGCTCCTGTCTGAAACATTTTTGGATATTGGCGGCATTTTGCGGCGTCTGTGGTTTTTGGGGCATTGCCGGCTTTTGCGGCAATATAATAACACGCTCCCCGGTATCCAAAATCGCGACACCAACGCCCCTGCCCGTATACCCACGCCTGTGAACATCGTCACAATTTATTAAACTACGAACCCTGTCCATAATATGCAGTCCTGCTCTTTTTTAATACCATCATATGAACAGGACGCGAAAAAGTGAACGTACATCTAGAACTTCTATGGTTTAAATCCATGGTTCAAATCAATGATTTTTCGGGACGTCTTTCATACTAAAGCTTAGGCGGCCCATTTTATCTTTTCCGAGGCAGACAACCGTCACTTCGTCACCCAGCGTAAGTACGTCTTCCACATGGTTGATGCGCCCTTTTGTGATCTTGGATATATGGACCATGCCTTCTTTGCCTGGCGCAAATTCAATAAACGCGCCAAATTCTTTGATGCTGACGACTTTGCCCTTAAATATTTGCCCGGCTTCAAAATTCGCCGTAATAATTTCGATCATTTTGACCGCCTTGTCCATCATTTCCCGCTCAGTTCCGCAGATGGATACCGCGCCGTCATCGGTAATATCAATTTTTACGCCGGTGCGCTCTATGATCTCATTGATCGTCTTGCCCCTCTGTCCCACGACGTCCCCGATTTTCAGCGGGTCGATCTGTATCTGGATAATCTTCGGCGCATACGGGCCGACTTCTTTTCTAGGCTCCGCGATTGCTTTTGACATAACTTCGTCCATAATATACAGCCGTGCTTCCCTTGTCCTGGCGATCGCCTCTTCTACAATCGGGCGCGTCAAGCCGTGTATTTTAATATCCATCTGGATTGCGGTAATGCCGTCATGCGTGCCGGTCACTTTGAAATCCATGTCGCCGAAGAAGTCCTCCAGCCCTTGGATATCTGTCAATACGATATAATCGTCGTCCGTATCCCCGGTCACGAGCCCGCAGGAAATGCCTGCCACCATTTTTTTGATCGGCACGCCGGCCGCCATCAACGACATGCACGACGCGCAGGTCGAAGCCATGGACGTGGAGCCGTTGGATTCAAATGTCTCAGATACCGCGCGGATTGCGTATGGGAACTCTTCTACCGACGGCAATACCGGGATCAGCGCTTTTTCCGCAAGCGCCCCGTGCCCGATTTCACGGCGTCCAGGCCCCCGGGAAGGCTTTGTCTCCCCAACCGAATACGACGGGAAATTATAATGGTGCATATAGCGCTTGGTTAGGATATTTTCATCCAGCCCGTCCACCCGCTGTACTTCTGACATGGGAGCCAGCGTTACAATATCGCAAATCTGTGTCTGGCCGCGCGTAAACATCGCGGAGCCGTGCACGCGTGGAATGATGTCAACTTCCGCTGCCAGCGGGCGTATCTGGCGGATATCGCGTCCATCCGGGCGTTTGTGGTCTTTTAGGATCATTTTGCGGACGGTCTTTTTCTGATACTGGTAAACGGCCTCCCCGAGCAGCTCCAGCCATTCTTCGTTATCTGCAAACGCTTCTTCCAGCCGTTCGGTAATCTTGTTGATATTTTCTTCCCGCTCTTGTTTCTGGTCGGTAAATACCGCTGCTTCCATTTCTTCTGGCGGCACAATCTCTTTGATCGCGTCAAACAACTCCTGCGGAACCGCGCAGCTTGTATACGTATGTTTTGGCTTGCCGACTTCCGCAACGATATCATTGATAAACACATTGATCGTCTGGTTGATGTCGTGCGCCATATAGATCGCTTCTAGCATTTTGTCTTCCGGGATTTCATTGGCGCCGGCTTCGATCATAATGACTTTTTCCATCGTAGAAGCTACCGTCAGCTGCAAGTCGCCTTCGTCCCATTCCTGCTGGGAAGGGTTTACGATAAACGCGCCGTCCACCATCCCGACCTGCGTCATCGCGCACGGCCCGCAGAACGGGATATCAGAAATACAAGTCGCAAGCGCGGAGCCGATCATTGCCACAACCTCCGGGCGGCACTGCGGGTCGACGCTCATTACCATGTTGTTGAGCGTTACGTCGTTGCGGTAGTCCTTTGGAAACAGCGGGCGCATCGGACGGTCGATAACTCGGGACGTCAGCACCGCGTTTTCGGACGCCTTCCCTTCGCGTTTATTAAAACCTCCCGGAATCTTGCCTACCGCATACAGTTTTTCTTCATATTCTACACTCAACGGGAAAAAATCAATCCCGTCCCTTGGTTTATCCGACGCGGTCGCAGTCGACAGCACGGTCGTATCGCCGTAGCGCATCAGCGCAGCGCCGTTTGCCTGGGCACAGACACGGCCGATATCTACCGTAAGTGTCTTGCCGCCGATTTCCATAGAATAGCTTTTATACATATTTTTTCTCCTTTTAAATTATGTGCGTCCGGCAACGCACGTCCTATGAAATGAAACAAAAAAGGGCGGAATCCCCGCCCTTTCCATACAGAACTATTTTCTTAAACCTAAACGTTGAATCAAAGTACGGTATCTTTCAATATCATTCTTCTTGAGGTATGCCAACAACCCCCTTCTTTGGCCAACCATTTTCAGAAGGCCCCTTCTGGAATGATGATCTTTCGGATTAGCCTTTAAATGCTCTGTCAGCTCATTAATCCGGTTGGTCAATAACGCTACCTGCACCTCTGTCGAACCAGTGTCGCCCGGTTTCTTTCCATACTCTGCAATAATTGATTCTTTCTTTTCCTTTGATAACATCTTTGTTCCTCCATATTATTATATTCGCCCGGTTTCACATGATACTCAGTAAAAGGTCGGAGACTCCATCTACCGAATACGGGCATGGAAACGCGCTCTGGCGTTTCCTTACTCATGCCTTTCCAATATATCATAACTTACAGCTGTTGTAAACAACTTATTTTGAAATCATCCGTTTTCATAGGCCGGCGTACCGTTTCTTTAAAACATCCGCCTGCAGCAGACCGGCGTACGGTAAAATGCGTTCGATACTTTGATTCCGTCACGGCTGTTGCTGGCATGTACGATCTGCCCGTTTCCAATATAAATCGCTACGTGGCTGATATCGCTGCCGCTGCCGTAAAAGATCAAATCCCCTGGCTGCAGTTCCGAACTGCTGACGCTTCGGCCATACCCTGCCTGCGCGCTGGCGGAATGCGGCAGGTAGACGCCGTATTTTGCCATAATCTGCATCGTAAACCCGGAACAGTCTACGCCGTTTGTAAGGCTTGTACCACCCCATACATAAGGGTATCCTACATAGCTTAACGCAGTCTGCACAAGGGAAGAATTTGCACTAGTACTGGTACTTGTACTTGAACCTGTCTGCTGCGTATCCTGCGCCTGCTGCTTTTCTTCTTCCGGCGTATATACAGCCGCTTTTTTCAATTCTTCCGATAGTTCTACATACTTCGCATTTACATAGCCCTTCCCATCGTCCAGCTTGACTTTAATCCACTTTTTGCCTTCTTTTACGACTTCCAGTTCTTCATCCTCTGTTACAATCGAAAGAATCGTACAATCTGTATTCGGCTTTTCGCGGATATAGACAGTCATCGAATTGACCGTCGCCATCGTCTTTTTCAATTTATCTGCCAGCTTTTCCGCTTTTTCCCCGGTAACGATATAATCGCTTTTTACAAACCCGCTGACATTGCCGGAACGGATCTGGTACCAGCCGTCTTCCTTTCCCAATATTTCACATCCGGCGTCTGACGGCAGCTTGCCAATTACTTCGCCGTCCTCGCCTGCCTCCTGGCGGACATTTAAATAGTTGTCCACACGGGCAATCCCCAGTTTTTTATATCCGCATATCTTACCTGTTTTTTCTTCTTTCTTTTTCGAACTTGTTTTTTTCGCGGCTGCCTTTTTTGTATCCTTCTTTTTGCCCGCCTGGCTGCTTTTATCTTTCTCTTCTTTGCTGTCTTGCGTATTGCCGTCAGTCCCTTGTTTTTCATCCTTCGCTTTTATCTGCGCTTTTGTATCAATCCCATTTTTTACGGCCGTTTCTTTGATACCGCCCGACTGTGAATTTTCCTGGCTGCTTTCTTTTAAATAGCCCGCAAGTTCCGCGCTAACGCCTGCGTACATCGTCGCTGCATGCACATTTGTCTTGACTCCCCCTGTCATTGCCAGCATGCTTGTCAGTAAAATCGCGCTTAATTTTACAATCCTATGTTTCATATTAACGTTATCCTCCATCCCCGAATCTTCTCTGAATTTTCTCTAAATTTTCTCTGAGTTTATTGCAAAACGCTTACTTTAAACACTGCCAAAAGGCCTTGCGCCTGTCGCCTGCCTTTTTGAGTTACATTAAATTCCTGCCGTATTTCAGGCAGGAAAAGTTTATTACACATTTTTATCATTCATTTCTATAGTAGTATAGCAACTCATGGCATATATGTCAATAATTTGTAATAATTTTGTAATAATTGATTATTTGAGATGAGATTGGATAAATTCAGACTATAAAAAACGGTAATGGAAAATTGTGTCACATTTTATAGCGCGCAAAATAATCCCGGCCAAAAGAAATGTCTTTGTGCAGCTGCGACTGCAACGCCTCAATTCCGGAGAACTGCATTTCCCGCCGCGCAAAGTGCAGGATGCTGACCCTTGCTTCTTTTTCATACGCCTCCTGGTGGAAGTCGTAAATATACGTTTCCGCCCCGACCGGGTTGTCGCCTTGGATCGTCGGCTTTTTGCCGATATTTGTGATCCCATGGTAGCACTGCCCGTCCAGGCTGATACGCGAAAGATAGACTCCAAATGGCGGAAGGAACTTTTGTTCCGGCGGCGTTAGGTTAATCGTCGGAAACCCGATGCGGTGGCCGACCCGGTTGCCGTGCACAACCGTCCCCTCGATAAAATAAGGGTAGCCGAGCAGATTGTTGGCAAGCTCTATATTGCCGTCTTTAATCGCTTCACGGATATAAGTGCTGCTAATGTCGCGGCCTTCGTACTGCATCTTTTGCACGACGCGCAGCTGGTACCCATATACGTGCGCAAAATCTTGCAGCATATGGTAATCCCCCCTGCGGTTATGCCCAAACCGAAAATCCGTGCCCACTACGACCCACTTCGCACGCAGCCTCCTTGCCATCTCCCCGATGAACTGTTCCGCTTCCATATGCATCATTTCTTTGGTAAACGGGCATTCGACCAGGTAGTCGACCCCGCGTTCCTCCAGCAGCTTCCGCTTTTCCGCGTTTGTTGTAATAACCCGGTGGCCGCCCGCCGACGCCAAATTCCCAGGCGGTATGTCAAAAGTAAATACCGCTGCCTTTAAGCCGTACGCCGCCTTTTTCTCAAATACGGATTCCAGCAAAAGCTCATGCCCGCGGTGCAGCCCGTCAAATTTTCCAAGCGAAAGGACCGTATCCTCCGCAAGCTGTAACTGTTTAAAATCTCTTTCGTATCTCATGATCGCGCCTTATATCCCCTATTTTCCCGGCCAAAATAATTTCACCGGTTTATAATCCCCGCGTGCCGCGTCCGGCTCGTAGAGCCCAAAAAATTCCCCGTCCATATAAATGCGCACCCGTTGCGCGCTGTCCGCGTTTCCTACGACGGCCTTCCTAGGCAGGCGGTTGCCATTCTCCAACAACTTGCGGTACGCTGCGGATACCTCCGCCGCAGGGTCGTCGGCAAACAGCCGGTCTATTGGCATCACGGCTTCTTCCAGGCGGCCTTCTGCCGCCAGCTGCCTAACCTGCGCTAGCTTTCGCGCCTGCGGCAGGCAAAAGATGCCGACCCGCGTGCGCAGCAGCTCTTCCATACAGCCGCCGCATCCTAGCTTTTTGCCGATATCATGGCACAGCGTACGTATATAAGTCCCTTTGGAACAATGCACTTTAATTTTTACCCGGGGCATCTTTATCCATTCGATGGAAATAGCCGATATCGTCACAGGCCTTGCCTTGCGCGCGACTTCTTTGCCTTCCCTCGCCAGGTCGCAGAGTTTGCGCCCGTTTACCTTCAGCGCGGAATACATCGGCGGTACCTGCCAGTATGTCCCGCAAAACGACTGCACCGTTTCTACAACCTTTTCCTGCGGGCAGCCTGCCTCTGCCTTCCTTAATACGTTCCCGCCGGCGTCCTGCGTATCGGTTTCTATGCCAAGCAGCAGCACGGCTTCATATTCCTTATCTTTTTCAGTCAAA
>CASUON010000179.1 GCA_949457475.1 uncultured Lachnospiraceae bacterium | reverse complement strand
TCTTTAAATTCCTCGGCCACTTTCTTACATTTCCCCTCATCTGCCATTGCTTGCGCCTTCAACTGCACCGCCCGTTGCCCCGGCAAATAAGAAGGCATTTTTTTCAGTGGGATTTCATATTTTGTACAAAGCAGCTGCGCCGTTTTTATGAGGCCATTCTGGTTTATCCGCTCCGCGATATGGATTCGCCATCCGGTCTGGTTCGCAGCCTCCTGCAGCAGCTTATGATACTGCCTGCCTACCATAGGCGACACAAACCCAACCTCCAGGTATTTGCCGGCTGCATCCTGTTTTAGGCTTTTTTTCTCCGGCTGGTGCGCCTCCTGCGCAAACATCTGGTCAATACGCAAAAATGCCTTGTTTTGTTCTTCTACTGCCCGCTCTGTACTAGGCGGCATAAAAAAGTCCGCTCCCTGGCCGCCGTCTGGAATAGTATCTGGGCATGTACTCCCTTGCAATTTCCCATTGATAACTAGCGTCCACCCGGTTTTTTCCAAAAACTTCCTAGCCGCCTGTTCGTCCGTTTCCTGCGGCGTGCCTGCAAGCTGTACCATGTAGCATTTCTTATCCAGATAATATGACATCTTTACTATCCGGTTTCCAAATAGCGTTTCCAAAAAAAGCTCCGCTGCACAATGGTTCATAGACGTGCTTGCCTGCACGCTCCACCCGTTTCTCTGCTGGAATTGTTCCGCCAGCCGTTCAAATTCCGGCCCAGCCTGCCTGTCCGGATAATCAAATTGCAATGTGATCTCCTTGCGCTGCACATGATAGCTGATCTTGCGGTACGGATATTCCGCAAACGACGCTTCAATCCGCTGCGTCAGCTCCTGCTGCGTCAGTTCTTTGGGTTCCAGTGCGTGCGCCACTTCTTCTCTGGAATTTGCCTCATACAAAAAAAGCCGTTTGGCGTTCGGCCTGAAATAGCAGCTGTCTAAAAATATCCGCTGCATGCGTTGTAATATTTTTTCATCGGACTGGCCTGCCCCGCTGTCATTCGTTTCCATGCAGGCTTGCTTTTTATCTAAAGGGCTGCCATTTATAAACCTGTCGGTATCTGTTTCCTGGCAGCCTTCGTTTGCGTCTGGAATTTTTCCGCTCCAAATATACGCAATCTGCGGTATCGTAAATGCTTTTCCCGGGTAATGCCCCTGCCAATAACTCCAGAGCAGCTGTTCATCGTCGTGCGTAAACGGGCGCTCCATCCGCATTGTATCGGAGGGCTGGAACAGCAGCTGTTTGCGTTTGCTGCGGAGGGATATTTCATAATGCTGCCCGCATTCCGGCAGATAAACTTGACGGCGGTAATCTGCAGCTGCCAGCTCGTTTCCCAATTCTTCCATAACCTCGGGGTTTCCATGCACAAGGAAAATCCGGCGGGCGGAAAGCCGCCCCAGCAGCGCCATAATCTCCGACTGGTCGGCGTGCGCGGAAAGCCCAACCTGCTCCACCCGGCATTTTACCGGGATTGTGCATCCGTTTAACGTTAGCGTTTTTTCTGTACCGCTTTCTAACAGGTTTAACAGCTGGCGCCCTGGGGATTCTTCGTCCTGATATCCGGTAATGATAATACACGCCTGCTCCAACGGCGCAAGCCGCGCCGCATACAAAGCGCTCGGCCCCCCGGTCAGCATGCCGGAACTGGAAATAAAAATTGCCGGCCCATCCCCATCCAGCAGTTCCCCCCGGTTTTGCATTGCCGCTACCGGCTGTATCTCTTTGGTATAAAAAGGCTCATTCCCTTTGAGAATCCGTTTTGCAAGCGCATTCTTTAAATAGGTCGGGTTCCTTTCATACATTAGGTTTACCTCCCGCACCATGCCGTCCACATATACAGGGACTGGCGGGATTTCCTGGTTTTGAATCGCCGCGCGCAAAATCAACAGCACTTCCTGCGCGCGTCCAAGCGCAAACGCTGGTATCAGAACTTTTTTCTTCTCCTGGATGCATTCATTGACAAGCGCAACCAACCGGCGTTCCTCTACCTGGCGGTTCCCATGGAGGCTGTTTCCATACGTAGTCTCTACCATCACGACGTCCGGGCGGAGCCTCGGAATACGCATCCCCTCAATGGTCCGCTGGGAAAACGCTGAAAAATCCCCGGAATAAAACAGGCTCCCCTCGTCGGTAACCAAATATACGCATGCCGCCCCGGCGATATGCCCTGCCGGATAAAACGTCAGCTGAAACTGTTCAAATACCGGATATGGCGTCTGAAGCCCAACCGGCACAATACGTTCCAGCATTGCGCGCACATCTGGTTCTGAATAATGAGGTATTTCGTCTTCCCTATGTTCCATTATTTTCAGGCTGTCATACAGCAGCACCCTGGTCAGGTCAGCCGTCATCGCGGTCATATAGATTCGTGCCAGCGGGTACGCCCTGCTAATAATCGGCAGCGTACCAATATGGTCCATATGCGCGTGGCTAATAATAACAGCGTCCAGGCCGCCCTGTTCTTGTATCGTCCGAAAATCGGGCAGCGGGTCTTTGGCGCCGCCCTGGCGGATTCCACAATCCAGCAAAACCCCTCTGCCCATAATTCTAATATATATACAGCTGCCCCCTATTTCCATGGCGCCGCCTAAAAAATGAAGGTCCATGTATTTATCCTTTCTGCTTTCTTTCCACAAAATCCTTACTTGCCAGAATGGATTTTCAAACACGCTCTAACGCTTTGCTTTCCGATACCCGGCCCGCTGTGCTTCTTCTTCCGTCCGGAACGTTACTAGATTTTGGGAATCCGCCATTTCCTCATAAGCCGCCTGGCCCGGGCAGTGGTAAATCTTAGAGCGGGAATTCCCCCGAATTTCCCCTTCCGACGTCTCCTGCGGTTTCTCTTCCTCAGCCAGCGCGCTCTCTCCGGTCGCATAGTCGATCACAACGCCCGGCTGCACGTTATACAAAAAGACATTATAGCAAACACTCTTGCCGCCATCTTCTACAGACATCGCTTCCATCTGTACCCCATCCGCAACCAGGTTGTCCCCGTCAAAAACCGGCGTTACCCGGTACAGCACATGGTTTCCCGTTTCTTTCACATAATCCGCCGCCATATTTTCAAACGGGATCATTCCGTCCGCGTTCATATAACGCGTCCCCGTAATTAAGTTCTTCTCGTTCGCATCCTCCCCGGCCAGCTGATGCGCGATCAAATGGCAACGGTTATACAGGCTCTTCCCCTCTACGTCGTCGTATCTAATAGAATGCCATCCGGTTGGCTTTACATGGCTGATATTCCCCCGTTTTTCCGTCGGCATCAAGTCCCTGCCAATACAAGCATAAGCAACGCCGCACCTCCCAAGGCTATCCAGTTCACTATAATGTTCAAAAGACTGCTCCGTTAGGTCTTCTTTTGTAAAATCCGGCTGATTTCCGTGAATCTCCACATAAGGCTCGCCCGCATATGGCGGAACCTCTTCCAGTGTAATTGTCTGATCTGTATCTGTACCCTGTTTCTCTTTTTCAATCTGGATATCCACGCATGCCGCCAGGGACAAAGACAGCCAGCATAACAAGAGCAGCAACAATTTCTTTGTATTTCTTTTTTGTCGTATCATTTTCTTATGTACACTCCTTTCGGCAAAACACACGCCTTTTTATACATATTACCGTTCATTTATTATTTCAATGACGCAAAATGCGCACGCCTCTTTACACATATTACCATTCATTTATTATTTCAATGACGCAAAATGCGCACTCCTTTTTACACATATTACCATCACTTTAATATATATTTTTTCAGCAGTGAAATAACCTCATCCAAATTAATCGGCTTTGCCGTATGCGCATTCATTCCGCATTCCAAACACCGTTTAATATCTTCCGAAAATGCGTCTGCCGTCATAGCAATAATCGGAATTGTCCCGGCGTCCGGATGGTCCAGGGCACGTATTTCCTGCGTGGCTTCATACCCACTCATTACCGGCATCCGCACGTCCATCAAAATGGCGTCGTAATACCCTTGCCCGGATTCGCGTAACTTCTCTACGCACACCTTGCCGTTTTCCGCCCATTCCAGCTCCAGCCCGGCATCCGCAAGCAGCTCTTTTAAAATTTCCCAGTTAATGTCATTATCTTCTGCGACCAGTATCCGCCGCCCGGCCAGACCAGTATCCGTATCCAATGGCTCCCACTGTTCTTCCGCGTCCATATACTTTTTCAGTCCGTGGTACAACGTCGATTTAAAAAGAGGTTTCGCAATAAAGCCGCTGATCCCCACCGCTTTCGCCTCTGCTTCAAATTCACTCCAATCATAAGCAGAGATTAAAATAATCGGCATATCTTCGCCTATCATTTTGCGGATTTGCTTCGCTACGTAAATGCCATCCTGATCCGGCAGTTTCCAATCCAGCAGCACAATCTGGTAATCGTCCCTCATCTCATGGTGATGCCTTACCATTTCAATAGCTTTTGCACCGCTTAACGTCCAGTCCGCCTGCAGCCCGATCGTTTCTAGCGTTTCGGTCGCTGCGCGGCACAATTCTTCATCATCGTCTACAACCAGCATCTTCCACGCAGGCAATATCATATCAATCTGCTGCTCTTCCGCTTTTTCCATATCGAATATCACATGGAATTCGCTTCCTTGCTGCGGCTCGCTACGGACAGTAATCGTCCCTTCCATAGCGTCTATAATATATTTTGTAATCGCCATTCCCAGCCCGGCGCCTTCCGTTTTTCGCACACGCTTGTTGTCCGCCCTGGAGTAGGAATCAAAAATATGTTCCAAAAACTCCGCGGTCATACCAATGCCGTTGTCTTTGACAATCACATGTGTCCGTACATACATACTGCCTTTGGGGTCCGGCCCGTCCTCCTGATAGAGCGACAGTTCGATCGTGCCGCCTTCCTGCGTATACTTAACCGCATTGGACAACAAATTTAACAGCACCTGGTTTAACCGGACGCTGTCGCAGTATACATCTTCTGCAACAATACGGTCGATATGGATATTAAAATTCTGTGATTTTCCTTTTACCTGCGTCTGTACGATCCCTACAATGCCTTCCACAACTTCCCGCAGCGAAATCCGCTCTGCGGTCAATGTCATTTTACCGCTTTCGATTTTAGACATATCCAGTACGTCATTAATTAGTCCAAGCAGATGTTTCCCGGACAGCGCAATTTTTTTCAGACAGTTCGATACCTGTTCCTTATCATCGATATGGGCTGTCGCGATTGCCGTCATCCCCACAATCGCATTCATCGGCGTACGGATATCATGGCTCATATTCGATAGGAAGGCGCTTTTTGCCTTCGTCGCCTCCAAAGCCTCTTCACGCGCCATTTCCAGCTCCTGAAGCTGCCGGCAGGTCATCTTGAAATAAATGTAGAAGATAATCAACAGAACTATTAAAATAATTGTACAGACAAAAATCGTCGCCATCGTCCGGCTCCAGTTCAATGCCTCAACCGTTTCATTCAAGGCGCCAAACGGCAGCGTAGTAACCAGATGCCATTCCGAATACGGCATCAGGGTACAATATACCTGCTGCCTGCTGCCTCCAAAATCCAAGATTGCAGAATAATCTTCCTTGTTCTCCATCGCTTCCGACAGTTCCCGGACATACCGGTCGATTTTTGCGGGGTCATCTTCTTCGTAGCATTTATATAGGCTGCTAAAATAATCTGTATATTCCTCGCTCATTTCGCTGACAACGAACGTTCCGTCTTCGCGGATAATATGGGAAGAAATCAGCGCGTCATCTTTGCCAGTACCAAGCATCGTACTGATATATTCGCTCGGAACAGCCGTTACAAGCGCGATGCACTTTTTTCCTTTCTTCATAGGATAGTCCGCACCAACCCCAAAAATGACCACTTTATTCCCGGTTTTGTCACTTCCAATCGCTACTTTTTTTTCATTGCGTTTTAAAGATTCATAAAAAGGCTCCGCGTCATACAGCCTTAACTGCTCCCCGTCTAGCATCTGCAGTTCCCCGTCGTCAGAATACAGCGCCAGATAATTAAAATTGCGAACGCTGATCCGGTAGACTAATTCTTCGTATAATTCATCACGGTCGGCACCCTCCGGCGAAACAACCTGCACGACAGTTTGCGCCTGTTCCAGCTTCAATTCAATTAACGTGCGGAAGTGCGCCGTAATATGGTTATTGATCCCCGTCATATACAAGTCTCCAACCTTGTCAATCGCCTGCTTGCTCGCTCCGCTCATATAATACCCCAGGCATGCAAATGCCCCAATGCTGATTAGCAAAAGAAGAGTAAAACTCCCAATCAAAAAATATGTTGTACGGCTTTTTGGTTTCGTTTGAATATCCATGCGTATGTTTCCTTCCTGAGATTCTTACTTTGAATTGCTCACGGCAATGAACAGAATAAAACTATCCTTTAAAAAGGCCTTCCACTACATGCCACACATCTGCCGCAACCTCCTTCCTGCTCCTGCCTGCATCTATCCTGGCAACCTCCTCAACGCCCTTTAACCGGTCAAAGGCGTCTAGATAATTTTGCCGGACCTGCACCAGGCGTGATGTTTCTTCATACAATTCCGTCTGGAAACGTCCGCTTCGTATCCGTTCCATCGCTGCCTGCGGGCTGATGTCCAAAAACAGGTTCACATCTGGCCGCAATGTAGCGCTGCTTAACGTATTCGCCTGTATCAGCCATTCCATAGGCACCTCGACGCTCTGGTATGCATATGATGAAAAATAATAGCGGTCCATAAGAACCGTCGTACCTTCCGCGACCATTTTACAAATGCCATTGACCTCATTTAACAGATGGTCTAGCCTGTCTGCCACAAACAACGCGGCAACCACTTTAGCATCCGCCTGCATCCGCCTGGTCATAACCTGGTGAATCATAGCGCCAATAGGTGAATCCGTCGGTTCCATCGTCACATAACAAGAAATATTCCTGCTCCGCAGTTTATCCGCCAGCATTTGAATCTGCGTACTTTTACCACTGCCGTCGATCCCTTCAAATACAATAAACTTTCCTCGTTCCGCCTTCCCTATTTTTACACTCTTTTCTTTTCCAACTTCCGTTTCCCCTATTTTCTCCCTTTCTAGTTTGCCTATTTCCACTTTTCCCACCTCCAAATGATCCACTCGCCCCACCATTCAAAAAAACAGCCGCGCAACTCAGCTATTTTTCATCTAAATCACGTGGCCTGATGCATCAACTATTTTCTTTTCTATTTGGCGCTTTTGCCGACAATTGCTTTTGCTCTCTTCTTTGGCACTTTTGCCGGCAATTGCTTTTGCTCTCTTCTTTGGCACTTTTGCCAGCAATCGCCTTTGCCTTCTTTATTTGGCTCTCTTGCCAGCAATCGCTTTAGCTTTTTTATTTGGCTCTCTTGCCAGCAATCGCCTTTGC
>CASUON010000178.1 GCA_949457475.1 uncultured Lachnospiraceae bacterium | reverse complement strand
CCGAGTACAGGAAAGATTGTCTAATGACAGTTTAATGCAAGGCATGGTAACGATTTTGGGAGCTTTTTGTGTATTGCTTGCCATGATTGGAATTGCGAATGTTTTTTCAAATACGTTAGGGTTTCTCCGTCAAAGGAAACGGGAATTTGCCCAATATATGTCCATTGGCTTGACGCCGCAGGAAATGAGGAAAATATTCTGTATTGAAGCGTTTGTAATAGCAGGGAAACCACTTTTGATTACATTGCCGCTTACCGTATTGTTTGTGCAATTTGCCATAACAGCAAGCTATTTAGACCCGATGGTATTTTGGTCAGAAGCCCCCATCCTGCCTGTTTTGATATTTGCGACTGCGATTGTATTGTTTGTTGCGCTTGCTTATTATATTGGCGGAAAGCGTCTTTTGCAGTGCGACTTGAACGAAACATTGCGCAATGACGCATTGATTTAGCCGATAAAGATTCAGAAAGGTTTGATTATGAAACAGACAGAGTGGGAAGTCAGGCGATTACATCTTTTTAGAATGTAAAGGTAAACAATCATATCCTCTATCTGGTCTGATGTTGTATCATTTTAGTTGACACCATATCTAACGAGTTACTAAAGGGCGTGCCTACTGCTACGCCTTATACATTACAGAAAACGCCGAAAATGCGCTATCCACGTACAAAGCGGATACCCAGCCATTTAAGGTATCCGCTTTGTAACATCTTATAATTTACTACTTTATAAATTACGAACACTTTCAGCTTTTTCCCCCACATATTCCATATTCGCCGCTGCCATTATAATCACATTTCTGGCAGTGCTGCATAACGTTTCCCAAATCTTGCTTGTGGTAGGCGCCCGACCATTGGCAGATACTCTGCAATATAGGGACAACTGACATCCCCTTCTCCGTAAGGGAATATTCCACCCTGGGAGGGATTTCATCATAAGACTGCCGGTTTATCATCCCATTTTTCATCAGTATTTTCAAAGAAGCGCCAAGAACCGCATCCGTGATATTCGTAAGCTCATTGCGCAGTCCGCTGTACCGCAGAGTCCCCTTTGCCGCCAACACACAAATAATCCGCGAATTCCATTTGCCCCCGAACACATCCAGCCCATACTCAAGCGGACAGCGGATGTCCTTATCTAATATAACCAGCGCGCCCTTTGCGGTAGCCGCCCCGTTGAACATTTTTTCTACCATGGCCTTAAACGTATCAACAACCGCACCTTCTGTTACATACTTCGCAACACCCTTGATCTGGTAGCCTTCCAGGGATTTTGCATCATATACGGAAATGGCAATCCTGCCGCCGTCTGCCTTCAGATTGTTCAGCGTAGTCTCAAGGAATACGTCACCCACCACCAGTTTCCCGTCTTCCGTTACGTCCTTGAACGCTACGGGAACGACATTCGGCTCATTACCGGCGCAGGTAGCCAAATCCCACATACTCTCTGCCAGCAGTTTCTTTACATTTTCATTCAACATAAGAATTACCTTCTAAACTTTATTTATGTATTGGAACTGATATACCGGATTATAGCTGACAGGCTTTTCAGGCTCAAGATATTAACAAATTAGTGAGTCACTAATAAATTTCATAGCGGCATTATCGGTTTTTTATTTATGCGTTGCTTCGTCAAGCTTAATTGCCTGGATAGTCGTAAAAGCAACCGCCTTTGCATTATAAGATAATTCAAACTGCACATCCTTGCCAAGGGACAACAGCACGTAGATACCGGTATGCCTGCCTATGTCGCGTACACTTAATTTTTTGCCGGAGATATTGAATGCATAATCCCTTGGCAAATTGTTATAATAAACATACTTCTTATTGCTGGTTTCTATAACATACCAGCTTTTACCGGTGCATTGCTTTTTGATTGTAGCCTGGACATTAGCAGGGACATCGTCCAACTCGCAACGCTTAATTCCCATATCCGATTTATATTTCCCTGTTTTTTTACCCGCCGTTTCCTGCTTGAAGCTTTGTTTTTGGTTTTTTCCCGCAATTTGTTTTTTACGGGTTGGCACATAGCCAAATAAATCTTCCAGAATTTCCTTGGCATCCGCCCCCGGGATCAGTTCCAGCGTCTCAATGTCCCCATTTTCCCCCCTAGTCAAGCGGACGTCAACCGTACCTTTGCGGTCAACAAAGCAGTTCACAAACGAGCAGTCGGCCCTCCTATCATGGAAGATTCTTATACGGTCGCCTTTGTAATAGTATGCGTTGCGTTTGACTGTGATATCAAATTTTTTATATTCCGCTTTATGGCTTTTTTTGTCGCCAACGCTTGCACCGGCATATGTGCCGTGGCCATACACGCACATAACAACGAACAAGCAAACGGATAGTAACGCAACTACAAATTTTGATATAGACTTTGTTTCCATCAATTTCCATTCTCCTTTTATTTCCAATTAATTGTCAGGGTCATCCATATCACCCGGCAATTCATCCGCTACCCAGCTTTTTACTTTAATTTCTGTCTGGATGGAGCTCTAGCTTGTCAGACAGCATTGACTGAAAATCCCAGCGTTCATCCTCCAAGGCTTTATCCAGCCATCGTTGCAGCTTTGTTTTGCCCATGCGGTCTGTCAAGGTTGAGAAAAACACAATCTTGCCATCTGTATATGCTTTTTCGGCCAAACTGGCAACGCGCGGATCGTCCTCTTTGAACGTATCTACAGCGCTGGAAAAGAAGGCAAAGTTGCCATCGGCGTAACACTTTTGCAGCCATAAAAGCTGTTCTTGCTCATCCAGCCGGGTAAATGAAATTTGAAACGTTTCGTTTATACCTGATACCGTGCGGTTTTCCAGCGTCTGGCCAGATGCTGCGGCAGGGGAAACCCCTAAAAAAGATGCCCCAATGGCCATACACAAAGTTAGAAGCCCTGTAAAAAACCGGGTAGGCTTAGATTCCCTCTCAAATTTCACAATTGCCGCCAGCCTGTCTTTCAATATTTTTTTATTCTCACTTAAACGGACGGCGCCAATAGGCTCTTTGTATTTGCCAATTGCAGCCATGGCGTCAAGTAATGTTTTTCCATAAGCTGCCGCGTTTGTGCGCCCGATTTTTAAAAGGACTGCCTCATCGCAGGAAAACTCACACGCTTTGGTAAGTTCCCAGCTCATTAGATGCACAAACGGGTTGAACCAATGCAGGCAGACAGTTATTTGTACCAGCCATTTATAGGGCATATCCCTCCGTTTATAATGGGTCAGCTCATGCAGCATGATATGGCGAAAATCCTTTTCCGGGATATCCACGCTGGGCAGTACAATGCACGGATGGAAAACCCCCATGAACAACGGTGAAGGTATCTGCGGATTGACACAAAGCTCCACTGGCTTTTGAATCCCCATCTGCCCCGCAATCACAAAAAACCGGTCTAATGTATCCATATCAGAAACCGGGGCCAATCCCAATTTTATATACCGTACAAAACTCTGATAAACCGTTGCTTTGCGTATCAGCATCCCCAATGCAACCGCCAGCCACAGCAGCCAAATATGATCCGCCAGCAGCGATAGAATCTCCCAGAAAATATGCGCGGCTGTCAAATCTCCCGCCTGGCCGGACGTTTCCTGCCGCGAACCGGCACCAGGGGCGACGCCTTGCCCCACAGCGCGCAAACGCTGCCGCAAGATAGGCGCTTGCTCGTTTACCACTTGGTCGACAGCCCGATAAGCCTGTCCCATTAGATTTATTTTAGCCCCAAAGGGAAGTAGCAGACGCATAATAACAAGCAGCCAGATATAATACTGCCACTGTCTGCTGACCCTATCCTTTAAAAATCGTTTCCCAAATAACAATACCAGTATGAGCAGCGTCCCTGAACAAGACATCATTAAAAACCGTTTGAAAACCGCATTCATTTTTCCTCCCGCCCTTTCTCCAGCAGACTTCGCAACTCCTCATATTCTTCATTGGTCAATAAATCCCCAAAGAGTAAGTTGGCCACCAGGTCTTTTGCGTTTCCCTTATAGATCTTATCCATGAAATTTTTAGTCTGCACGGTCTGATATTCTACTTCTGAAACCAATACCGTATATTCATTGCGGCGTCCAATTTTTTTCGCTTTTAAAAACCCCTTTTCGACCAGCCGGGACAAAAGTACAATCAGTGTGTTTTTCTGGCACGGCCGACCTCTCGTTTCCAGTTCCCCCATAATATAGGAAAATAGCGTCACCTCTTGCGGGTTTCCCCAAATAATCTTCATAATTTCCAGTTCGGCATCCGATATTTGCTGTATCATACGACCTCCTTCTATAAAGTATAACACTATGTTATGCTTTATATATAACATAGTGTTATACTTTTGTCAAGGCGATACATACGCATTCCGCTAAATGTGCAAATCTTTTCTTTCAAATATCATAATTCCCAACGCATACAATATAACCGCACCTGCCAAAAGTACAAATACTCCAACGATTGCACCGCTTTCGCCGGCAATTATGCCATCTGCACGAAATAAAGTAAAAAAGGTGAAATACTTTGCTTTTTCTGCATTTCCACCAACATTTGCAAGCATCTGTAATACATACATAAATGCCGGGATGCCCGCTCCAAATGCAACGCTATACTTGGTATCAGAAAATATGCAAGAAGAAAGAAAGCATATGCCCCCAATAAATAAGTGCAGGCATAATAGACCGCCATTCAATATAAAGAGTTCTTTTATATCTAACTCCCCAGCGAAACCACTTATAGCACAAATTAACTCTACGATTGTGGTATAAAAAATGAGCAATAGAATCCCGCTTACAAGCACATTTATTTGTGTAGTGGCAATGGTACGACGCTTTACAGGTGCAGCAACCAATGAGACCATAGAGCCTTTATCAACATATTTTGCAATTAGGGCATTTCCACGCAGGATGCAGAATAGCATGGGGAAAATCAGCAGTATAAATCCATAGAGATAAGATACCATAAATCCCAAAAGATTTGCGGCGTTTGCTTTCATGCCGACAGATGCCATCACTTCCGGCATAACTTCTGCAAAACTGTCTAACGTTTTCATCATTTGGGGGTCGTACATATTGATGATAATGGTAACGTACATGGTAATAATTGCGCTAAAAACGATAAGCAACTTTATGCTTCCTTTCATTTCACGTTTATATAATGCCATGTTAATCATTTTTCTCACCTCCGTAATAATTCATAAAAATTTCTTCCAGACTTTGCTTGGTTGTAACAGTGACTTTTTTTCCATTGCATATACCACCAAAGTCTGCGGTAAATGCTTTAGCAGCAGCTTCACTTTCAAGTGCCACTGTATAACTGCGGGTATGTCTTTCATGTAATGCCGTAGTAGAATCAACAGCTATCATCCTGCCTTTCCGAATAATACCGATACGGTCGCAAGTCCGTTCCACTTCCTCAAACATATGGCTTGACATCAAAATCGTTTTTCCATGTTTCTTTTCTTCCTCAACTAAATTGACAAACCTGCTTTGCATCAACGGGTCAAGCCCGCTGGTTGGTTCATCAAGAATTAGAATATCGGGGTCATGCATAAATGCAGCGACAATTCCAAGTTTTTGTTTCATTCCTTTGCTCATTTTTTTTATCTTGCCTTTAGGGTCTAATTCAAATCGCTCAAGTAATTCCTCCATACGGTTCCGCATGTCAATTTTTCGATATTCTGTGATAAATCTTAAAAATTCCGTACCCGACATATCATCAAAAAAGCTGATTTCACCGGGAATATACCCAAGCCTTGCCTGTACTTTATCACTATCACTCCAACAATCCAGACCGTCAATGGTACATTTTCCGGATTTTGGTTTTATAAATCCCATTAAATGGCGTATGGTCGTTGTTTTTCCTGCGCCGTTTGGACCCAAAAAGCCAAAAGCCTCCCCTTGATTCACGTGAAAGGATATATCAAATATTCCTTTTCCGCCTCCATAATCACGTACCAGATTTTCGATTTTAATGACACTCATAAATGATCCTCCTTATATGCAATTCGTTTAAACATTTCAGTCCAATTTGCAAGCATTATGCCGACATTATCTAAATTTATCGGCTCATTGCTCATTTGTTGGGTATACCCGTCTACTAACCAGATAAACATTTGGAATATCTCGGTCGGGCCTACACCATCTTTAAATTTACCAAGATTTATTTTGCTGAAATATTGATTATAATTGCTTCTTATTCCCTCTCTGGTTTTCTTCTTCAAATCATCCGACATTTCTTCCTTATCGGAATAAAAGGAACGAATGGAAAATTCCATGATGTAAGGAATTTTTGTTAATATTTTTATCTTTTTCATGGAAGAGTAGGTGAAATACTTTGCAAAAACTTCTGTAGCTGCTCGCATTATAGAAAGCTGCTTTTCTGCCGGAAGCTCCTTGAACCTTTCACTCGTACAATCGCCTCTGACTATTTTGGTTTGACTTGGTTGTTTAATTTTAATATACCTGTTTGACTCAAATTTTCAAGCCCTCCTTTACAAAAAATAGAAAGAAGCGGCCGGACAGGGAATGGCAGGCGAAAAGGTTGAACGGAAATGGCTGGAAGAAACAGATGCGTTGGGGATAGATGAGCTGTGCAGTTTTACAAACGGGATCAGGAGGGGGATTGCGGCAGTAAAAAACGCATGTTGTATACAGGGCGGTGTCTGCCTTATAGTAATGGTCTGAATATTGTTGTTCATATTCCTCCTAAAAAGAGCCTGATACTGTTAGTATCATACAATAATCAGGCTCAATTTGCAATCAGTTCTGATAACAGTTTCATAGCTGCTAAACATATGAATCAGATTTCTATGCTTTTGGATAGGTACTTCTCAAATTCTTTTCGCTTAATAAGCCGTTTCCGATTTCCCACATGAAGTACAAAACTGCATATTGGATTGTTGGTTATTTCATATAGCTTTGTGATTCCGATATTTGAATATGCAGCAGCTTCTTCAATCGTCAGTGCTGCTTTCTGCCAGACTGGAACAGCAATGCTGTTTGTTTGCTGATTTGCAGCGTCTGTTTATATTCTTCAGAAGCACTGGAAAGAATATCAAACACATTCTTTTCTAAGCTGCTTAAAACAGCAGATACTTGATCATAGGGAATTGCGGTTGTATCACAAATCTTTTCAATAAGTTTCGTCTGATTTATCTTTTTGCAGAATATTACAAACAATCAGAAAGAATCAGACAACACAAATTTACCTGATTCTAAACCATGAGAATAACTAATAAGGGTAAACACTAAAAAATCAAAAATAATGGCATAATGCCAGACAGTTACTTTTCACGGGGTGGGGATATGCAGAATATACCAGAATATACTATAAAAAGAAAAATAATAGGTTGTTGTCCGGCAAAACGTGCATATTTTTGTATCCCGGACGCCGG